>JBGSIR010000254.1:0-8933 GCA_041742415.1 Fimbriimonadaceae bacterium
GCAAATGCCCCCATTCCTGCCGCCAGCACCGGCCCCCAAAGCAGGGCGGGACTCTGCGCGGAGGCCGGGGCCGAAAAGAGCCGCCAGCCGATCCACCCCATGAGGGCGGCGGTGAGCACGAGCAGGATGCGGTCACGCATGAAGACAAGAGTGAAGACGGGGCAGACAACTCTCAGGATGCAGGGCCCGCGTTCCGATATAGTCAAGGACTCATGCGAATCCTTCACGTGAACCCGACGGCGGGGCTTGCCTATGGCGGCCCGGTTGTCTGGGTTTTCGAGGCTTCTGCGGTCTTGGCGGAGCAGGGCATCAAAAACGTCCTCCTCACCGCCGACGCGCCCGATTCCGAAGCGGTGCGCATGAGCCCGATGGAGACCGTGGGAGTCGGTCCCGGCACGATGGGCGCCTTTGCCAAGTGCGACGCTCTGCCGCAGTGGATCGAGGATCACGCGGCGGAGTTCGACCTGGTCGTCTTCCATGCCATCTTCACCCATTCCTCCTGGACGGGCCACAAGGCGGCGCTTCGGGCTGGGCTGCCCTATGTGGTGTTCACCCACGGCATGCTGGACCCCTGGTTCAACCGGCAGTACCCCTTGAAGCGGCTGAAGAAACAGCTCACCTGGCGCACCGGCCCCTATCCGCTGCTGAAGGGCGCCAAGCGGGTGATCTTCACCAATGAGCCGGAAAAGCGCCTGGCGGCCGAGTCGTTCTCGCCCTACCAGGTGAACCCGGCGGTGATTCGATTTGGCACGGGCGCCCCCCGATTTGATCAGGCGGCGGCGGATATGGCCCTGAATGAGGCTCTGCCTGAGCTTGACGGTCGCCGGTACTTCCTCTATCTCAGCCGGATTCACCCCAAGAAAGGGGCTGACCTTTTGGTGGAGGCCTACGCCGACGTGGTGGGCGACGACGACGAGTGGCGGCTGGTGGTGGCGGGGCCTGAAGAGCCCGGCTTCGGAGAAGAAGTGCGCCGCCGCGTGAAAGAGCGCGGCCTGCAAGACCGTGTCCTCTTTCCCGGCCTCGTACGCGGCGATCTCAAGTGGGGCCTCATGAGCCGGGCCGAGGCGTTTGTTTTGCCTTCGCACCAGGAGAACTTTGGCCTGGTGATCGCCGAGTCGCTGGCTGTGGGCCGACCAGTCTTCATCACGCCCCAGGTGAACATTTGGGAGCAGGTGGAGAAGGGCGGCGGCGGAATTGTGCGGCCCGACACGCGCGAAGGGGCCTGCGCGATGCTCCGCGATTGGCGGGAAATGCCCCCCGAAGCCCAGGCCGAAATGAGCCAACGGGCAAAACACATTTTTGCGGACTGCTTTGAAGTTCGAAACTCGGCCGCCGATTTCGCGGCCGTGGCCAAGGAGTGCCTTTTATGATGACTGCAGCCCATTCACCTATGCCGATGAGCTTCATTGAGCGTCTGGAAGACCGCCTCTATGGCCTGGCCACCGAAGCCACGACGACTTCCAGGCGACTGAGCCGCACCGCCCGCTCTAAGCGGAGCAAAGAGGTCGAGGCCTTAGCCTGCATTCTGGCTCTGCTTCCTCAGGTGGCCGTGCACGGCTGGGCGTTGATTTCCTTAGGGTCCATCAACCTGACCACGGAGCTGCTGGTTGCGGTGATGGGCGTCTTCCTTTCGGCTGTTTTGGTGGGCGTGGGGCAGATTTCCCTCTCCGGCCACCGGCGTCTTCCGCTTGTCCTTGCCCTGGCGCACACGATTGGGCTGCTGACGTCTTTGGCGGCCGTTGGGCCAAATGCAGCGCTTTTGGTGTGCGGCATCACGGCCGTCGCTGCAGCGATGTTGTTTTTTGACGTTTTCGCCATGCTGTTCACGGCTGGCCTTGTGGCTTTGTCGACTTTTCTTTTCGTAGTGATTTCCGGCAACCCAGGCGCGGAGCACTTAAGCATACCGGCCAGCTGTGCCGCCGCGGCCGCCATGATGATCGCCTGCTGGGCCGGCCGCCGGTCCATTGAGTTGAGCCTGCTGAAGCGGGCGCAGGAGAAGGACCAGATCGTGCGCTTCGAGGCTCAGCTCTTGGACCGAACCGAGGAGCTGCGCCGCAGCGAGATTCGCAAGTCTGCGGTTGTGGAGAATGCCCTGGACTGCATCATTGCGCTGGACAGCAAGGGGCACATCAACGAATTCAACTCGGCCAGTGAGCGCGTCTTCAATCGAGAGCGCGACGACATGCGGGGGCAGTCGTTCCTCACGCTCTTCCCCAGCAAGCATTGGGATCTCATCATGAAGACCCTCCAGGCGGCCGCCTCCCGATCGGATGCCTCCAGCATCTTGGGCAAGCGGGTCGAGCTGGTGGCGCTCCGGCCCAATGGCGAGGAGTTTCCCATTGAGCTGACTCTGACCAGCGCCCGGCTGACCGATGAAGGCCTGCTGACCGCATTCGTGCGCGACCTTTCCGAGCAGAAGACGCTGGAATCCAAGCTCGCCCATGCCCAGAAAATGGAGAGCATCGGTGAGATGTCGGCGGGCATCGCCCACGAGATCAACACGCCGAACCAGTACATCGCCGACAACATTGAGTTCATTCGCCAGAGCTTCGAGGTGATGTCTCAGGTGGTGAAGGGCTACGAAGAGTTTCTTGAGGCGGGGCAGAGGGGAGACGACGTCGAGGCGGCCTGGAACCGACTTGAGAGCCTTCGGGTGAACTCGAACTTTGAAATGCTGGTCCAGGAGACTCCCGACGCCATCGCGCAGGCTCAGGAGGGCGTTGAGCGGGTGCGGAGCATTGTGAGGGCGATGAAGGACTTTGCCCACCCCGGCGCCCAGACCATGGCGCAGGTTGACCTGAACCAAATCATCAACAGCACCCTCACCATTTCGCGCAACGAGTGGAAGACCACCGCCCACATGAAGCTGAACCTGGACCCCAGCCTGCCCGTGGTTCCTGGCCGGCCCAGCGAACTGGGGCAGGTCATTTTGAACATGGTCGTCAACGCCGTGCACGCCATCCGCGAAAAGCATGGCGAGAGTCAGATGGGCGAGATCGAAATCGCCACCCGGGTGAAGGATGACGCCATCGAGCTGATGATCCGCGACAACGGCAACGGCATCCCGGCTTCGGCGCAGAAGAAAATCTTCGATCCCTTCTTCACCACCAAAGGGGTGGGCATCGGCACGGGCCAGGGCCTGGCCATCTCCCACAACGTCATCGTGGGCATCCACGGCGGCGACATCCGATTTGTGACAAAAGAAGGCGAAGGCACCGCATTCATCATAAAGCTCCCGCGCTATCAAGCCGAGAATCTAAGGGCTGGGGTGGCCGCATGAGCAAAGTACTTTTCGTTGACGACGAGCCCAGGGTGCTGGACGCCCTGCGCCGCATGATTCTCACCCAAGGAAATGGGTGGAACGCCGCTTTTTCCCTCAGCGCGGCGGATGCCCTGGATCAAGTGGCCGCCGGCGGCATCGACGCTATTGTCAGTGACCTCAACATGCCCGGCATGAACGGCATTGAGTTTCTGAAGAAGATTCGCGAGGACGAATCGCGCCGGTGGATGCCCTTCATCATGCTCACGGGCAACACCGACACCGCGCTCAAGCGCGAGGCCCTCTCCCAGGGCGCCACCGACTTTGTTCAGAAGCCCTGCGACTTCCTGGAGCTGACGGCCCGCCTGATGAACGCCATCCAGCTCAAGCGCGCGCAAGACCAATTGGCGCAGATGAACCAGAGCCTGGAATGCAAAGTGACCGAGCGCACCCAGGAGCTGGAAGTGGCGCAGCGCGAAGTGATCTTCCGGCTCGCCAAGGCCGCCGAAGCCCGCGATGGGCTCACCGGCAGCCACATTATCCGCGTGGGCCTCTGTGCCAAGCTCATCGGCGAGCAGATTGGCTTGAGCCCCGACCGGCTGCGCATCCTGCAGCTGGCCGCCCCTCTGCACGACGTGGGCAAGATCGGCCTGCCCGACGGCATCCTCAACAAGCCGGGCCGCCTCACCGATGAGGAGCGTCGCGTGATGCAGATGCACTGCGAGATCGGCGCGGAAATCCTCGGAGCAGAGCTCTCGGAAGACTTTGAACGTTTCAGCGGCGCCGGGCTGGGCCTGGTGCAGTCAGAGCTGCTTCTGGTGGCCGCCCGCATCGCCCTCACCCACCACGAGCGCTGGGATGGCTCAGGCTATCCGCTCGGTCTCAAAGGCGCTCAGATCCCCATCGAAGGGCGCGTCACTGCGATCGCTGATGTCTATGATGCCCTGCGAAGCGCGCGCCCCTATAAGGAGCCCTATGCGGTCGAGAAGTCAGTTGAGCTGATCAAGGAAGGGACCGGAACACACTTTGATCCCGAGCTGGTGGAGGCTTTCCTGAAGGCACACTCTGCCATCGAGGCCATTGTGATGGACTTCGAAGACCCCGAAATCGAAACGGAAGACGCGGCGTAGCCGGGTCTTCCATTCATCACTGCTTCTCCCGATCGAAAATCGGGCCGGCGAATTTTGCCGCCTGATTCAGCCGTGTAGATTCCGGCTCCCAGGCTCGCCGCGCAGAGAATCGCCGAGGCTCCCGCCGCCCAGCGCTCTGCTTTGCGAAACTTGGCGCAGGCCGCCAGGCCAAGGGTGGCCACGATGGCGCTGGCATACATCACCTTGCTCCAGTCGTGGGCCCGCTCTTCGTGAAGCTCCATGGCCTCTTCGCCTGCGGCTCCGATCATCGAAGAGATCGGCTCGTTGTGATACCGCTCATAGGCTTTTTCGCCGGTGTCCATCACCAGGCCCGTGGACCAGCCGCTGAGAGCGGCGATCAACAGCCCTGAGACCAGGGCGGCGCGGCTCTTGAACAGGATGCCAACGAGCAGAGGAATGAGGGCGAAGCCGCTGCCCAGGAAAGGGAGGTGATTGAGAGCCAGGTGCAGGTGTTCGGGAGTCATGAGCAGGCTTCGCTCCAGGATACTGCCTTTCCTCCCCGCTTTGATGAATGAAAGACGGAGAGGAAGAGGCGTTACTGCTGGGCTTTGGCGATGTCCTGCATCGTGTCAACGAGCGCCGTGTAATAGTCTTGGGCGACCTTTTCGTTGCCGCTTTGGAACTCAAGAAACGGGGCTTTGTCTTCGGCGGAGAGGCTGTCCCAAGCCGCGCCCTTGGAGGCAATTTCGCGGAGCTTCGGCATCATAGCCTGCTGAGCGGCAATCTCTTCTGGCGTTTTCGGCTGCTCGCGGGTGATGGTGGTGTCGGTCGAGTTTTGGCTCGGAGCGGCGTCGTCGCAGCCAGCCAAGGCGAAGGCCGCGAGGAGGGCGAGGATGAGGGCGGATGTCTTCATAAAATTGCCTGGGTCAACAAAAACGGGGCCAGGCCGTTGGCCCGGCCCCGATTTTGTTGGTGTCGCTTAGTTGGTGACGGGCAGGCCCGAGATCGGGTCCAGCAGAGGCTGGTTGGCAGCCGTGTACATGCGGTGGCCCCACATGTACTTCGTCGGGTTGATGGTGGCAGAGAACTTCTGGAACTTGGCAGAAGAGTCAGCCATGGAGTAGTTGTCGCCCTCGTTCCAGCGATTGAACGAGTGGTAAACGATGAGGGGGAGCTGGCCAACGAACGTCTCGCAGATGTTCGTGAGGTTGTTGGCTCCGGAGTTCACCTGGCCGTTGTTAAGAGCGAACAGGGTCGGAGTGCTGCCGTCAGTGTTCTCACCGAAGTAGGCCTGCCGGTTGGCGGCGTCGCGGCTGGCAGCGTTCGTGGAGCGGTGCGAGCTGTTGCGGATGCCGGTGCCGAGGCTCTGGCCGTTGAGGCACTGAAGATTGTCCTTCATGCCGGCGAGGGCAATGGTGCCGGACACGTTGTCCAGGCTGGTCGTGCTGATGACGCGAATGCCGCCTTCGTTCACGTCGCGGATGTTGCGAAGTCGCGGCAAGATGGCGCTGTTGGCCACATAGCTGATGCGCGGCATCTGGTCGTCGATGATGAAGCCGTTGAGGCTGGGCACGCCGGGGACGGCGCCGGTGTCGGCGCATCGGTCGGCAGCCTGGCCGCTGGGCCAGCCAGCTCCGCCGTTGTTGTTGGCGCTGGCGTAGCAGGTCGGGGCGTGGCCGCCGATCCTGTCGGCCGGAGACAGCCAGATCTGCGTGTTCTTGACGTACGGGCGCAGCATGCCGGAGAAGTGGATGTATCCGCCAGCGGTGCCGCCGAGCGCCGGGTTGAAGGCGCGGTGGAAGTAGGCCGACGGCATGACGTCATCATAGTCGGCGGTGTAAATCTGCAGGCTGGTGCCCAGCTGCTTCAGGTTGCTGAGATCCTGCGTCTTTTTGGCGGCGCTTTTGGCCTGCGCAAAGACGGGGAACAGGATGGCTGCCAGGATAGCGATGATGGCAATAACCACCAACAGCTCAATAAGGGTGAAGGCCTTTTTCATGGGACTGCTCGCTGCAGGTGCTCCTGCACGCACTCCTATTGTCCGGCTGCAAGGGTGCGAAATATCAGTTTACGGGACTTGCCTTGAAACCTTAACATTCCCTTAACATTCCAGGCTCAAGTCTGGAATAGGGCCACGACCTAGATGGGTAGGACCAATAGAAGGTCATCGCAGCAATTTTCGATATGAGCTTGTAAGCATTCAATACATATCGAAAAAAATTGCGATGTTTCGAGAGGGCCTCTCACAGGCGCGAGCCCCAAGTCAAAGTGGCCTGCCGACTACCCGATCAGGCGACGGCCCGTGCAGCTACTCTGGCTTTTGGCCAAGCGGCCACTCGCCGCCCAAGATGTCTGACAGCCGGATCTTCACCGATTCCACCAGCTCACGGTTCAGGCGGCACAGGATGTGTCGGCCTGACTTTTCGGCCTGCAGAAGGCCGGCAAGCCTCAGCTCTTTGATGTGGAACGACAGGCTGCTGACAGGGCGGCCGGAGGCGGCGAGGACTTCGCCGAGCTTCCCAACGTGCATGCCCTCGGGGTGAGAGCACAAGGCGCGAATGATGTCGATCCGCATCGGGTCGCTGAGCGATTTGAAGATCCTCGCCATCTCCAATGACTGCTGCATTGAATAGAGATTATGTCTGGTCTGGGCCCCAATCCAGCGCAAAAGCATCATAGTTGACAGGCGCGCTGTTGGAAATGCCCCGCGCCTAGGTCTTTCGGCTTTAGAAAGTTTTCAAAGCCTGAAGAGCAAACAAATGTTCACTCTTCAGGCTGCCGCGGCTTAGTTGTTGACCAGCTCGGGCTCGCCGCCGGTTTCCGGGGCGTCTTGGGTGCGGAAGACGACTTCGCCGTCTTCGCCAAGGTCGGCCACCACATGGTCGCCAGCCTTGAAGGTGCTCATGAGCAGGTGCTCGCTGAGCGGGTCTTCGATGAACCTTTGCACGGCCCGGCGAAGCGGACGGGCGCCGAGGTTGGGGTCGTAGCCCTTGTCCACCAGCATGTCCTTCACCGCCGCGCTCAGATCGAGCGTGATGCCCAGATCCGCCGCCTGTCGGTTCACACGCGCCAGATAGAGATCGGCGATTGTGAGGATTTCCGGCTTGCTGAGGTGCTGGAAGACGATGATTTCGTCCACGCGGTTGAGGAATTCCGGCCGGAAGGCCTTCTTCATCTCGTCCAGCATGCGCGTCTTCATCATCTCATAGGTGCGCGGGTCGTTGGGGTCCTGCTTGCTTTCGCGGAAGCCGAGTCCCTTTTCGAACTCAATCGGCCGCACGCCCACATTCGAAGTCATGATGACGATGGTGTTGCGGAAGTCCACCTGCCGGCCTTGAGAGTCGGTGAGGTGTCCGTCCTCCATCACCTGCAGAAGCAGGTTGAAGACTTCGGGGTGCGCCTTTTCGATCTCGTCGAGCAGGACCACCGCATAGGGGTTGCGCCGAACCTGTTCGGTGAGCTGGCCGCCCTCATCGTAGCCGACATATCCGGGAGGGGCTCCCACCAGGCGGCTCACGCTGAAGCGCTCCATGTATTCCGACATGTCGATGCGGACCATGGCGGACTCCTTCTCATAGAGGTACTCCGCCAGGGCTCGCGCCAGCTCGGTTTTGCCGACGCCGGTGGGGCCAAGGAAGATGAAGTTGGCGATGGGCCGCTTCGGATCTTTGAGGCCGCTGCGGGCGCGCCGGATGGCTCTCGCCACCGACTTGACCGGGTCGTGCTGGCCAATGATGCGCTTGTGGAGGTCCTCCTCCATTTTCATCAGCTTGTCGCTTTCGGCCTGCACCAGGCGCCGCACGGGGATTCCCGTCCAGCTCTGCACAATGCTCGCGATCTCGTCCTCGCCCACGATGGGTTCGGGCTTTTCGACCTTCAGCCACTCCTCTTCGCGCTCCAGGATGGAGGTTTCGAGGTCGTCGGTTTCGGTCTCCAGCTTTTCCAGCCGCTCGGGGTCTCCGCCGTGGCGGCGCAGATAGTCCATTTCCGACTTCATGCGAAGCAGGGTGGTCTTGTCGGCGCGAACGTCGGCGGGGGGAAGGCTCTGCTGCAGGCGCACTCGGCTGGCGGCTTCATCGATCAAGTCGATGGCCTTGTCCGGCAGGGTGCGGTCGGTGATGTAGCGCTGGCTGAGCTGCACCGAGCTGGCGATGGCCTCATCGGTGATCTCAACGTTGTGGTGCGCCTCATAGCGCTCGCGGAGTCCCTTGAGGATGTCAACGGCCTCCTCTTCGGTCGGCTCCTTCACCTTCACGCTCTGGAAGCGCCGCTCCAGGGCCGCGTCGCGCTCGATGTACTTGCGGAACTCGTCCTGGGTGGTGGCTCCGATGCACTGCAGCTCGCCGCGTGCCAGGGCCGGCTTCATGATGTTGCTGGCGTCGATGGCGCCTTCGGCCGCGCCGGCTCCGACGAGGGTGTGAAGCTCGTCGATGAAGAGGATGACCTGGCCGTCGCTGCGGCGGACTTCCTCCATCACCTTTTTCATGCGCTCCTCAAACTCGCCGCGGTATTTGGTGCCGGCCACGAGGCCCGCCATGTCCAGGGCGATGAGGCGCTTGTCGGCGAGCAGGTCGGGGATGTCG
>JBGSIR010000255.1:0-5620 GCA_041742415.1 Fimbriimonadaceae bacterium
ACGGTGGTGCGCCAGGCGCGGACCCGTGCCCGCGTGCCACACCGCCCAGCGGGCCAGGGGCTCGACTTCTTTCTCCAGATGCGAGAGCGGGGGATTGCGCCAGCAGAGCGAAAAATCCCAGCCGCCGATCTCGATTTCGCCGAGCTGAGGATGGGTGAATGATTGCCAGGGCCGGTAGCCTTCGCCGCCCAGCTCGCTGTCGCTCCACTGCAGGAGCTTGATGTCGTCTTCGAACGGGTGGTCGCGGAACCAGTCGATGTATTTGTAGTCGGTGATGCCCGCCTGCTTCTGCGGCGACCAGATCTCAACGGTCCAGGCGTGCACGCCGCGATGCTCATACATCCAGTCGTCAAAGACCCCCGTGATGACCTCCTTCGGGTGGTATTTGAACTCGTGAAAGTTGGAGATGGCGGGGTAGCCGGTCATCTCTTCGCCCTTGGCGCCCAGCTCCTTATAGGTCCAGATGTCCTCCGGCGGCACGTCGTCGTCGGGCATGCGGGAGGGCGGACGAAGGAGAACGCCGCTGAAGGTATGGAAAGTGAGAGCGCCGCAGATGTTGGGCCGATCGCAGATGGCGCGCACCGCGCAGGCCACTTCGGGCTCGCTGGTGGGGAAAGGTCCGGCGCCGTACTGCTCGTGTTCGGGCCGCCAGGCGCTGGGGAAGTTGCGGTTGTTGTCCAGCCCTTCTTTGGGCTTCTGCCCGCGCAGGGTCAGGCCGTCGAAGTTGTGGATGAGGCCCTCGGGCAGAAGGCGGTAGGCGGTCTCAGCTTTCTCGCCTGGCTTGCGGCGGCGCATTAGGCGGGGCTCGTCTTCGCTGATGACCCAGGGGCCATTGGGGTCCTTCACGCGCATCTGCAGGATGCGGCCGTCGCCGTCGATGTCCTGCCGCTCCAGTCCGCCGGTGTCGTCTTCGTCAAAAGGGTATGGCCGCACGCTGGAGCGCACGATGCGGGGGCGGTCGGCCAGGGCCAGCTCGGCGCCGTCGGGGCAGAGGCGAGGCACAAGATAGAACGCCCGCTCCTTGAGAATCTCGGGCCGCTCTTCGCAGAGGATCTGCAGGATTTTGAGCACGGCGCTGCTGGCGCTCACCTCGCTGGCGTGTATGTTGCCGTCGCACCAAAAGGCCGGCTTGTCGGCCGCTTCTCCGGTGGAGAAGTCGGTGACTTCCAGCAGATGGATGTCGCGGCCCTCCCAGCTTTGGCCGATGACCTTGAGCCGAACGATGTCGGAATGCTCGGCCGCAAAGGCCTCCAGCAGGGCGGTCAGCTCGTCATAGCGCAGATAACGGTCGAACGGAACGGAGGGCATTGCGCTCACTATGCCTCAAATACGCTATTCTGTAAGTGAGAATGCCGGGGAATGCCCCGACAATTTCACTTGGACTCATGATTCTTGCATTGGCCGCCGCCGTTCTCCATGGCCCGGTGTTTCCGGGAGTGGTCTACAGCGCCTATGCGCTGCCCGGCCCGATTCGCGAGCTGCCGGAAGCTCTGCCCGTTGGCCGCCCCAACCTCAGCGAGGTGCATTCGGTGGTGAACTATCCCGCCGAACAGGGGTTTGGCCTTCGCGTCTGCTTTTTGGCGGAGATCAGCGGCCTTATCGATGCTCCGGCTTCGGGCGAATACGAATTTCGCCTGACCAGCGACGAAGGCGCGTGGCTGGAGATTGACGGTCAGCGCGTGCTGAGCAATGCCCGCGGCCACACCACCCGCGCCACGATGGGCAAGGTTCAAATGAACGCGGGCAAGACGCCTTTCCGAATCCGGTTCTTTGAAGCCTTTGGCGAAGAGGTGCTGCGCCTGGAGTGGCGCCAGTCCAAAGACGATCTCTTCTCGGTGGTGCCCTCCGACCGCCTTTTCCGCGCCTCGGCCCCCCAGCCCACCGAGCCCGACATCAAGGCCCTGGCCGAAGAACCCATGCCCAAGATTCTCGTTTTCACCAAGACCGCCGGCTTCCGCCACGACTCAATTCCCGAGGGCATTCAGATGTTCCGCGAACTGGGCGCCGAGAACGGCTTTGAGGTGGAGGCCACCGAAGACAGCTCTTGGTTCAGCGATGAGCGCCTAGAACGGTATGCGGCAGTGGTCTTTTGCAACACCACGCAGGATGTGCTGAACGACGCGCAGCAGGAGGCCTTCCAGCGGTATATCCGCAAAGGCCGCGGCTTCGTGGGCATCCACGCCGCCAGCGACACCGAATATGGCTGGCCCTGGTATGGCCAGCTTGTGGGCGCCTACTTCAAGTCTCACCCGCGCATCCAGCAGGCCACGATCAAGGTGGTGGACCGTGAGCACCAATCCTGCAGCCACCTGGGCGACGAATGGGTGCGCACCGACGAGTGGTACTGCTTCAAAGCCCAGCCGCTCCCCGACCGCCGCATCCTGCTTCGGCTCGACACCAACTCGTATGAGGGCAGCACGATGGGAGGCAATCATCCCATCGCCTGGTACGGCGAATTCGCGGGCGGGCGCAGCTTCTACACGGGCGGCGGCCACACCAAGGAGAGCTATTCCGAGCCCCACTTCCGCCGGCACGTGCTGGGCGGGCTCTATTGGACGATGCACAAGAGCCTGGAATCCCAGGCGCTGCGCTGAGGCGGTTGACTGCTGAAAAGCCCTCCCCCGAAGAATCGGTGGGAGGGCTTTTCTTTGCCCAGGCTTAGAGGCCGGCGGCCAGGCGGCCGAAGGCGGATTTGCCGGCGTAGCGGGCGGTGGAGCCGAGCATTTCGCTGATGCGGAGGAGCTCGTTGTACTTGGCCACGCGGTCGGAGCGGCTGGGGGCGCCGGTCTTGATCTGGCCGCAGTTGCAGGCCACCGCGAGATGGGCGATGGTGGAGTCTTCGGTTTCGCCGCTGCGGTGGCTCATCACGCTGGTGAACCCGGCGCGGTTGGCCATGTCGACGGCGGCGAGGGTTTCGCTCAGTGAGCCGATCTGGTTGACCTTGACCAGGATGGAGTTGGCGACGTGCTCGGCGATGCCCCGGCTCAGGCGCTCAACGTTGGTGACAAAGAGGTCGTCGCCCACGAGCTGGACCTTATCGCCGATGGCGGCGTTCAAGGCCTTCCAGGCGTCCCAGTCGTCTTCGGCGCATCCGTCTTCGATGCTGAGGATCGGATACTTGGCGCAGAGTTCGGCGAGGTAGCCGGCCTGCTCCTGGCCGTTTCGGCGGGCGCCGTCATTGTAGACGTAGTGGCCGTCCTCATAGAACTCAGTGCTGGCGGCGTCGATGCCGAGCCAGAAGTGCTTCTTGGGCTCATAGCCCGCATTGCCGATGGCTTCGAGGATGTACTCGAAGGCGAGCTCCTGGGACTCCAGGTTGGGGGCGAAGCCGCCCTCGTCGCCCACTCCGGTGCCGAGGCCCTTGCTGCTCAGCACCTTCTTGAGGTGGTGGAACACCTCGACGCCCGCGCGCAGGGCCTCTTCAAAAACGTCGAAGCCGACGGGCAGGATCATGAACTCCTGGAAGTCGACGTTGGAATCGGCATGCTTGCCGCCGTTCAGGATGTTGAGCATCGGCACCGGAAGCACCTTGGCCGAAGAGCCGCCGACATAGCGGTAGAGCGGAAGCTCGGCGGCGTTGGCGGCGGCTTTGGCCACGGCCAGCGAGACGCCGAGGATGGCGTTGGCGCCCATGGCGCCCTTGTTGGGGGTGCCGTCGAGCTGGATCATCAGGGCGTCGAGGCCCTCTTGGTCAAAGGCTTCGAATTCGAGCAGGGCCGGGCCCAGCTTTTCGTTCACGTGCTCGACGGCGTTCAGCACGCCCTTGCCGAGGTAGCGGTTCTTGTCGCCGTCGCGCAGCTCCACGGCTTCGAAGGCGCCGGTGCTGGCTCCGCTGGGGACGGCGGCGCGGCCAAAGGAGCCGTCCTCCAAGGTCACATCGACCTCAATCGTCGGGTTGCCCCGGCTGTCCAGAATCTCTCGGGCCGTGATGTCGATGATCGCAGGCATGTCTTCTCGGTTCTACCTCTGCCATGCGGGAGCGAATAGGTTCGGGAAGGCAGGCAGGCCCACTGGGGATGAAACATGCGGTCGGGGTACCGTAGCAGTGGACATGCAGAACGCTCCGAGCCTCCCCGGTTCCAGCTCGCCCGCGCCCAAGCCGCAAAGCTGGATTGAGCGGAATGAATTTGCTCTGCACAAAATTCACTCCATCACGGGCATCTTTCCGGTGGGCTTCTATCTGCTCCAGCACATGGTGCTCAACAGCTTCGCGCTGGCAGGCCCCGAGGCCTACAACGGCGTCATTGAGTTTTTCGAAGGCCTGCCCTACCATCTTCTGCTTGCGCTGAAGTACCTCGTGGTGTGGATTCCGCTCATCTACCACACGATCTATGGCTTCATGATCGCCTTTCGGCAGGACGCGAAGACAACCAAGTCCTCCAGCTACTCCAAGTATCGCCAGCATGGCTACTTCGTATGGCAGCGCATCAGCGGCATCGCCCTGGCGGCCTTTTTGGTCTATCACATGGCCACCACTTCGGTGGCGGGCTCCATCTATGGCCAGGAGAGCGTGAACTTCTATGAGAATTGGGCCGCTCGCCTGCAGTCGCCGTTCATCGGTGAGACGCCGACCTACGGCATCTTCCTGGTCTACGCCCTCGGCGTGGGGCTGGCGGGCTACCACTTTGGCTATGGCCTGTGGCACTTCAGCATCCGCTGGGGCATCGCGGTGAGCGAGAAGGCGCAAAACGCCATGGCCAAGGTCGGCCAGCTTGTCGCCATCGGCATCTTCGTCCTTGGCATCGCCGCAATGGCCGGCTTCCTGGGCGTCAAGCTCGGGCACTGACGCTAGAGCTTGAGAGAACGGGCGGGGGCGCCGATAATTGTGCCAGGACCATGGCCGCCGCCCCCCAGCCTTCGCCCACCCTTGCCGACCAGGTCGGCACGATCCCTTATTGGTACCACCGCATCGAACTCCCCGGAGGCGTCACCACGCCCGGCTGGGCGCCGCTGCTGGCCGAGGCCTATCGCATTCCCGAAGACATGACAGGCCTGCGGGTGCTCGACATTGGCGCCTGGGATGGCTTTTGGACCTTTGAGGCCCTGAAGCGCGGGGCGAGCCAGGTGGTGGCCATCGACGACTTCAGCGACTTCCTCGGCCGCCCGGAGGCTATCGGGCGCCGGAGCTGGGACAGCTTTGACATCTGCCGCGACGCCTTTGGCTATGGCCCCGACCGCTGCGAGCGGGTTGAGATGTCGGTCTACGAAATCAACGAGGAGCGGCTCGGCATGTTCGACTTCGTCTTCTGCTTCGGCGTGCTCTATCACCTGCGCCACCCCCTGCTGGCGCTGGACTTTATGAGCGGAGTCTGCCGAGGCGAGATCTATATCGAGACCGCCACGTGCGAGGATTTCAGCCCCTACAAGGGCGCGGTCGGCATCGGCAATCCGGGCTCGCCGCCCGTGCTGGAGTTCTATCCCACCACCGAGCTGGGGAACAACGACACCAACTGGTGGGCGCCCAATCTTTCGTGCCTCGGCCTGATGGTGATGAGCGCAGGCTGGCCGGATGTCGAAGTCTGGAAGCTGACCGACCACCCCGAAACCGCCGCCGCCTGCCGCGGCTTTGCGCGGGGCTTGAAGAGCGCGGCCTAGCGCGAGATCGGAAGAGCACACGTCT
>JBGSIR010000256.1:0-5125 GCA_041742415.1 Fimbriimonadaceae bacterium
GCCCGCCAGCGCCAGCATCCGCCGCACCGGGATATCCACGCAGAGCAGGATTCCGGAGGCCGTGAGCAGAAACACGCCCAGAGGCCGCGCGGCGCCGATGAGCGTCTGCAGCATCCATCCGGAAATCGCCCCGAGATATCCGCCCGAAGTCTGAATCGCCTCGGGGTCAAAAAAGTCGCCGCTCACGTCCTTGGCCAGCCCGGCCAGCACTCCCACCGTGACGAGGCTGGTTCCCCAGGCCACCCGCCGAAGCTGAGTCGGAGCATTCCCCGCAATCAGCAGCCCCCCGGCAAAGCCAAAGACCAGCGGCATCAGCCAGGCGCCCTGGCCAAAGAGGCTCTTGAAGAGAAAGCCCAGCGAAGACCCAATCACCCCGCCATCGCCGGCCAAAAGGGCGACGAGAAGCACTACGGCTGCGCCCAAAAAGGCCAAGCCGAGAATATCGGTGAGCTGATGCCTCGCGGCGCGCCTGCGGGACTTGGCCCGAGGCTGCGGCCGAGCTTCTTCCGTGAGCTGGTCGTCGTGAATCTGCCCGTCCATGGGCCTCCCTCGCTCTTCTAGCATAGCACTTTCGCGGGGTATGGCTATCCGGACCAGCGCACGTGCATGGAAACCATTGGTCAAAAAAGCGCAGATGTATGAGCTGCGCTCAAGCCGTGCGCCGGATCGAGATCATGAGGCCGACGACGGTGAGGCACATGATGAGGGCGGTGCCGCCGGAGCTGATGAAGGGGAGCCAGAGGCCGATGACGGGGGTGATGCCCAGGTTCATGCCGAGGTTCACCACGACGTGGAAGCCGATGGCCGCCGTGAGCCCGCCCGCCAGGCACCGCCCATACATCGTCCCCGCCCCCGCCGTGATGAGCCAGCAGCGGGTGAAGAAGAAAAGGTAGCACGCCAAAAGCAGCAGAGAGCCGATGAGCCCGCCTTCTTCGCCGATGACAGAAAAGATGAAGTCGTTGTTTTGAAAGGGCACGTATTCGCCCTGTTTCTGAACGCCTTGGCCGAATCCGGCGCCTTGAACTCCTCCGACACCAATGGCGATTGTTGCCTGGTCCACCTGCCAGTTATTGTCGGTGTTGTCCGGAGTCAGCTTGGCGTCGATGCGGGTCTTCAAGTGATTAAAGAGCGGAATGTCCACCGTATAGACGGCCGCAATGAGCCCGGCCAATAGGCCAACTCCCACAACGGCGGAGGCAATGATCGAGCGCCAGGGCACTCCGGCAAGCACGCAAATGCCCAGCCAAATCACGCCCACCGTAAGCGTCGCGCCCACGTGCGGCTGCGCCATAAGAAGCGCCAAAACCGGCAGAATATGAAGCGCGGAACCCAAAAATACTCGGAAGCTGCGCACATTATCGCGCCGACGATGAAAGTAGGCGCTCAGCGTGATGGCGATGAGAATCTTACTGAGCTCACTGGGCTGAAATTGAAATGAACCGAGCTCGATCCACCTCGTGGCCCCGTTTCTGGTGTCGCCAAAGAGCAGAACAAGCATCAGCAGGCCTACATTCAAGGTGTAGAGCCAGCCGACCCATTGCCGGTATCGCTCAACGCTTATGATGGCAGCCACCGCAAGGCCAATGCCACCGACGACCGCAAAGCGAATCTGTGACTTGAAAATTCCCAGGCTGGGGTCTACCGAAGCAAGCGCGGCCAAGCCGCCGGCAAGCAGAATCGCCGTGGCGATGAGAAGCCAATAGTCGATGCCCAAAGCCACCCGATCGGGGCGGGAATGGGCGCCGGGGACCGTGGTCAAGCTCAGCCTCTCAGCGCATCTCCGCCCGCGCGGCGAAAGGATTTCAGGGTGCGGGTGCGCTGCCCTTTGCGCTTGCCCACTTGGTAATCATCAACCGTGCTCACCAGGCCAATGCCTTCGGCATAGATGCTGGTCTGCTTGTTCTTGATGATGTCCCCTCGCGGCGTCGTGATCTGAGCATCGATCACCACTCTCAGCCGGCGAGCCTGGGTGTCCAGAACATCGCCCGTGCCGATCTCGGTGGCGGTGCCCTTAAAGACCAAAGCACCCGCGCCGTCATCCAGCATCTCGACTCCACGATATTCAAAAGTTTCGTCGTTGGCCAGCTTCAAAACAGGCCGCGGAGTCTCCAAAAAGGCCTTGGGCTCATATCCCCAAAGATAGATGCCGTCATCGCGGATTTCATAGTAGGAGGTCACCGCTTTGGCGCCTCCCACTCGGGTCTCGATGATGTGCAGCGGCCGCTCGGTGTCGCCGATCTTGAAGGTTCGGGCGTCGCGCACAATGTCGCGCACCGCAAACGTCAGCGTGCCATCCACCTCTTCATAGCGCCACTCCATGCCCGATTCCACGGGGAAATAGGTGGCGGGCGCCAGCGTGAGCTTCAGGAAAATGGCAGCGGCGAACATGGCTATGAATCCTTAGACGAACGGCGCGCGCTTAGGCTCCGTCGGCGGCCGGCTTGTCGTCCTTGCCTTCCTTCACCAGCTCCATATACTGCTTCACCGGCTTGCCTTCGGCGTTCTTGGCTTCCTGAGACATGCGGATGTGGCCGATGCCTTTGGCGTGCCACACGGTGGAGGTCCAGGGAGTGGTGGTGGCGGCCCCTTCCTTCGGGGTTACCTTGATTTCGCCTTTGCCGCTGATGACCAGGGTGTCGAACTCTCCGCCCTCTACGGTGATCTTCTCCTCGCGCAGAGCCTCGTAGCTGGTGGACATCGTCATCACGTCGCCGTTGGGCCGGGTCAGCTCCAGGCTGCTGGTCCACTTGGCGCCGGGCTTCACGTCCGCCGGCATGCTCAGAGCGGGCGTCTTCAGCTCGCCCAGGCTGGTCTTGACGATGTAGACGCCGTCTTTGCGAACCTCCACGGTCTCGCTGCCCAGCAGCATCAGCGCGTTGGTGCGGGTCACGTCAAAAACGGCTTTGTCGGCGCCGGCCTCCACCAAGGTGGTGGTCTCTTCGCCGCGCTCGGGGGGCAGGCCCTCCATCTGACTGAACTTGTAGGTGAGCGTTCCCGGCTCCTTGAGGCCAAGAAAATCGGCGCCAGAGTGCTTCAGCTCGGGGCCAATGTCCTCGACCTTGGCTTCAACCTTGACGTCTTCGCCTTCTTCGGTTTTGGCAGCAGGGGCCGTGGCTGGCTGGCAGGCCAGGCCAAAGGCGAAAAGAGCGGCGAGCGGGAGGATTTTCTTCATGATGCGGAGATCTGCTTGATGGTCTGGACGGCGGCGGCGGCCATCTTGTCGTCGGGCACCTGAGTGATGCGCACCGTGCCGCCCGCAAGCTCGGTGGAGATGCGGGGCGCGGCAATGGCGATGTCGTCTACGATGAAAAGAAGCTGAAAGCCCTTGTTTTCCACGCTGTGCTTCCAGAGCCGCATTCGGCCCTCGTCGGTGAGGTCCAGCGTGATGTCGGTGAGGGTTTGACGGTTGGGCGTCTGATAGCTTTCGCCCGTGGCGCCCTTCAAGTGAGAATCGTTGAGCAGAACTAAGCCGGAGGCCAGCACCTGTTCGGGCTTGGCGGCCAGCTCAACTGCGCTCTCGTCGCTGACCCGCGCCTCCAGAGCGCGCCGGACATCCTCGCCCGCCGTCTCGCCCTGAATGATGGGCAGCGCAAGCGAAAGATACTTGTCCGCCACCGCCTGCTCCGATTCGCGGAAACGGTTGTCCTCGGCCAGCGCCTTCTCCAGGTTCCGGCTGAAGCCTGGCTGGAACGGCTTGCGAACCTGGGCGGTGAGCGTCTTCAGCTCGCCATTCACGTTCACCTTCACGCTCACGTCCTGCAAAATGACGATGCCGTTGAAAATGGCCCGGGAGCTGAATGTGCTCAGCGGCTTGCCGTCCAGCGTCACGTTCAAGTCGCCTTCCAGCTTCTTGATGAGCTCGGCATCGCCCGCCAAAGCCTTCTGGATGTCTTCGGCAGCCCAATTCACCTGGGTGGGGGGCAGCAGGTCCTCTTCCAGCTTGTTCAGCTTCTCGATGAGGAGGCCAAGCGATTTGATGTCGCCCTGCAGCGCGGCCATGTATTCGCGAATCGGAAGGCGCTCGGCGTTGGTCACTTCGGCTTCGTCGTCCGACTTGCCAAAGGAGTCGCCGGTGATCTCGGCGAGCTGGGCCAGGCGGTTGCTCACCACGATGCGATAGCCCGCTTCGGGAGCGATGGCCACCAAGTTCACGCGGCCCGGGGCGATCTGCTCAAGCTCAAAGCCCGCCACCAGCATGCGGTGATAGCCCTGATAGGCTCCATAGGCAAGAGCCAAGCCGCCGACGCCGATGAGCGCGACCTTGACAGAGGAATTGATCTTCATGACCGAAATTGGCGCCTAGGCTAGAAGAACAGTCTACCGAGCCCCGTTGGTTCCCAAACCAAGCACGGGTAATCTGGGCCCTCATGAGAGCGATTGAGGCGGCCGAGCGCATCGAAGCAGAAGTCGGAAAAGTCATCGCGGGCCAGGCGCAGCCGATTCGGCAAGCTCTCACCGCCATCGTTGCCGATGGCCACATCCTGCTCGAAGGCCCTCCCGGCCTCGCCAAAACCCTCCTCGTGCGCACGCTGGCCCACGTCATGGGCCTCGAATTCGGGCGAATCCAGTTCACGCCCGACCTCATGCCCAGCGACATCGTGGGCACCAACGTTTTCGACCAGCGCACCGCCGAATTCCGGCTTGTGAAGGGGCCGGTCTTCACCGCCATCCTGCTCGCCGACGAAATCAACCGCACTCCGCCCAAGACTCAGGCCGCGCTGCTGGAGGCCATGGAGGAGCGCCGCGTGACCATCGACGGCAACTCGCTCACTCTGCCCGAGCCCTTCCTGGTCTTTGCCACCCAAAATCCCCTCGAATTTGAAGGCACCTATCCCCTGCCCGAGGCCCAGCAGGACCGATTCCTGATGAAGGTGCTTCTCTCCTATCCCGAGCCAAACGAGGAGATCGAAGTGCTTCGCCGCCATCACAACGGCTTTCGACCCCAAAGCTTGGCCGCCAGCGGCGTTGAGCCCGTGCTCACCCTGGAGAGCCTGCGCGCCATCCAGGCCGAAGCCCAGGCCGTGCAGGTCGAGGAGAAGCTCTTTTCCTACATCCAGGGCCTAGTCCAGCAGACCCGCGCCAGCCACGACCTGCTGGTCGGCGCCTCGCCCCGCGCCAGCCTGGG
>JBGSIR010000257.1:0-2589 GCA_041742415.1 Fimbriimonadaceae bacterium
GCGGAGCGTGGCGCAGAGCGTGCGGCGGCCCATGCGCGCGGCGGCCAAAGCGGCCTCAATGCCGGCCTGGCCTCCGCCCACCACCACGACGTCAAATCGCTCCATTCCGGTTCAATTGTACTTGCCGCCTGGCTGACGGCCCGCCGCCGGGGGGCGTAAACTCCCGCTATGAGCTCCCCGCGCATTGCCCTCATCACGGGCGCCAACAAGGGCATTGGATATGAAACCGCCCGCCAGCTTGCCGCCGAGGGCGTGCACGTGCTGATCGGAGCCCGCAGCGCAGAGCGGGGCGAAGCCGCCGCGCAGGTGCTGCGCACCGAAGGCTTCTCGGCTGGATTTGTGCATGTGGACCTGGAGGACCCCTCCACATTTGCCGCTGCCGCCGCGCAGATTCAGGCCGAGCACGGACGCCTGGATATCCTCATCAACAACGCCGCCATCCTGGAAGACGAGATCGGCTGCGCCGTCGAGTCCACGAGCATGGACCTGTGGCGTCGAACCTTCGAGATCAACCTTTTCGCTCAGATTGAGCTCACCAACGCCCTGCTTCCGCTCATCCGCGCCAGCGAGGCGGGGCGGATTGTCAACCTCTCCAGCATCGTCTCGTGCATGACCTATCACGCCGACCCGAAGAGCCCGATCTACGGCGCCGTGCGGCCTGCCTATGACGTGAGCAAGGCGGCGGTGAACGCCTGGACCGTGCACCTGGCCTACGATCTTCGCAAGACGCCCGTGAAGGTGAACGCCGTGCACCCGGGCTGGGTGAAGACCGATATGGGCGGCGAAGAGGCCCCGATGGAGATCGTGGACGGAGCGCGCACCAGCGTGATGATGGCCCTCGTCGGCCCGGATGGACCGACGGGGACCCTCTCGCACCTGGGCGAGCCGCTTCCTTGGTAAGGCTGGATTAGTGGTACCAGGCGCCGAACTTGCGGGCGTGGCCCTTCAAGTCGGCTCCTGAGAGGCCCATGCTGGCGCGGGCGGCGGCCATGCGGCTGGCGCTCACGCCGGGGATCATGGTCAGGCCATTGGCGCTGGCCTTGAACTGCGTGCCGTAGAGCTGGGGCTTGCCCATGTTGATCTGCACGCGGTCGTAGAGCGCGGCGTACTCATAGGCGTTGGCTTTGCCTTGGCGAACCAGGGTGCGCATGGCCAGCATCACGTCGCACTGCCACTGCATGTTGTTGTCGGCGTGCATCACCACCATCCAGGCGGCGCAGGCCGCTTCGCGGTCGATCATCATCTGGCCCTCAATCGGCCAGCCGCCGCGCTCGCGAATGATCTCCTTCAGCATCATCTGGTGCATGCCGTCGAAGTACTCCATCTGGGCGAGGTTGTGCTCCAGGTACTGGTCTCCGGTTTCGAGCGAGCGGAGAACAGCGGTGCGCGCCTCCATGTCGCACATCTTCATGGCGATGAGATCAGTGTAGTTGCGGGCCGCTCCTTGAGCAGAGGCGAGACCGGCGACGGCAGCGAGACCAAGGGCGAGAAGCGCACGCATGACAAAGCCAATTATGGCAAGCGCTATGCCAAACCCTGACAAGGCCTGAAGAAACTGGCAAAACTGCGGGGTCCTTGCCGTCGAAAAAGCGCCCTCCTTGGCATTTCGCCCGCCGCTCCTTCGGCTGAAAGTCTGGACGCCGTGGCGTCCAAGAAAGCCTCACACCTCGAGAATCATTCCGTCATAGCCCGGCTCAATGCCGTGCGGACGGAGGCGCTCGACCAGCTCATCGTGCGTGGCGTTGCCCGCGTGGCTGTGATGGGTGGTCACCACCTTGGAGGAATCGGTCAAAGTTCCCATGCCGCGCAGCCGGTTCACCACGCCCAGCATTTCGTTCACATCCAAGTGGCCAGTGTAGGGCGTGTCGATGAAGCCTTCGCTGCATTCAATGACCAGGCCGTCCAGCCGAACGTCCTGCAAAAACTCCCAAGTCGGCTCGTGCCACACGCCGGTGTCGGTGCCGTAGAGAATGGTTTTGCCTTCGGTTTCAAAGAGCAGGTTGTGGGCGTCCTCCTCCTCTTTGTGATTTGCGGCGATCGGCGTGATCTTGACTCCGGCGTGCTGCACGCTATGAAAGCTCTTCGTGTGAATAATTTCGAAGGGCCAGTCAGGATAGCGCTCGATGATCGCCCGGCAGATGAGGGCATTGCCATAGACCTGGAATCCGGCAAAGTAATAGTCGTTGAAGGGGTAGAGCGTGTACTGCAGCTCTTCGATGGCGAAGTGGTCGGCATCGGTGTGGGTGAAGATCAGCGCTGTCCACTCGCGGGCGTCCAGCTTGTCCCGGGTGAGCTGGTGCCAGGTGTCGGGGCCAAGGTCGATCTTGATGGTGTCTTCGACGAGAGCGCTGCTCCGCGAGCGGATGTCTTTGCCTCCGTGCTCGCGGGCGTGCCGGCTCACCCGGGATTCGCTGTAGATGGCGGGGATGCCGTCGGCTCCGCCGGTTCCAAGGAGCTGAATCTTCACTTCGGCCCTCCCTGCGCCATCGACCAAATGAGAAGCCCTGCGGGCATGCTCGCTTCGGCTTGGCCGGGAGCGGCAATAGCCAGCGGGCACCAGTCTTCGACCCTGCCGCCGTCGCGGTCGCG
>JBGSIR010000258.1:0-2423 GCA_041742415.1 Fimbriimonadaceae bacterium
ATTCGGCAGCGGCGAGCTTAATGGCCTCGTCAATCGAGGCGGCTTTCAGTTCCAAGGTCTTCATCTGGGGGTCTCTCGGGCGCCCTTAGCGGCGCTTTTTCTTCGGCCGGTTCTGGCGGGGCAGGCCCGTCTTCTTCGGCAAATCGACTGGCAGGGCATTCTTGTCCTGCGGTTTGGGGTCTTCGGGGGCGGCGCTCTGCTGCTGCGCCTCTTCCATTTTGGCCTGAGCCTGCTCCTGGAGCCGCTCCAGCCAGCCCATCATGCCCTTGGGCTTGGCAGGCTCTGCCCCGGGAGTCAGGCCGCCTTTCACACTCTGCACCTTTTCCAGCGGCGGCAGGGGGCGGTTGTAGGCATAGAGCGCCTGAGCCGTGCCGAGCAGGTTCGCGAAGGTCCAATAGATGATGAACGCCGACGGGATGGTGGGCCAGAAGAAGATCGTGATGGAGAAAAACAGCGAGATGCCAATGCCCATCAGCCGCTGGGTGCGGGCGTTGTTCGGGTCGCTCACGGGCATGAGCAGGGTGCTCACGACCATCGTGATGGTGTAAATCACCACGATCCAAAAGTCGCGCTCGCCCATGTTGGGCGCCAAGGCCAGTCCCAGGAAGGTGGTGGCTTCCGGCTGAATCCAAAGGAACTCGCCTTTGGTGAATTCAAACCGGTAGAGCAGCATGAATTGGTAGACCAGCAGGAAGAAGGGCATCTGCACGAACATCGGTCCACAGCCGGCCAACGGGTTGATGCCGTACTCTTTGTAGAGCGCCATCGTGTCCTGCTGGAACTTGGCCTGATCCTTGATCTTGCCGGTCTTCTTGTCTGTGTTCACCTTCTTCACCTCATCAATGAAGGGCTTGAGCTGGCTCACCTGCCGGCTCCACTTGTACTGCTTCATGGCCACCGGCCAGATGCAGAGGCGCACAAACATCGCCATGATGAGGCAGGCCAGCCAGTAGCTGACCTGGGGGTTGCGGCCCGATAGGCCGACCAGGAAATCGACAATGGCGTAGCCCGGGAAGATGCCGATGACCCAATGGCTCCGGTTCTCTTCGGCCAGGCGGACCACGAGATCGTCGTAGAGCTGCTTGGGAGTGATCTCGGCCTGGGCGCGGTTGATGTCTGCGGCCGGAGCGACAGCGACAGGCTTGGTCCAGACCTCGCTTCCGCGCAGGCCCTCAAACTTGGGCCGCAGGCTCATGTACGCGCGGTCCATCTTCGCGTGCATGTTGTGATAGATGCCCGACTTGAACTCGGTGTCGGCCACGAGCACCACGGCTTCGATGTCCTTCGCGTCCCGCTCGGCCGCCGTGATCGTTCCGGCGTCGAAATCAGACTTCAGCTTGCTGGAAAAGACCCGGTAGTTCTGCTGAATCGTGACGTCGAGGAGCTTCTCGTTCTGCTCCTGCATCGCCTTCCACACTTCGTCAGTCGTGCGGGCATCGCCAGACGCTCCCCCGCCGGGCGGGAAGAGAATCATAAATCCAAGGTAGGCGACGGCTGCAAAAAGAAGGATCTGGATGAAGCTCGACCTTTGGCCGCCCTGAGGTTGACTCATGAGGAATTGCGCTCCATCTTACGGAACCGGGTCGTGGCCTCCGGGGCAAAAGGGGTGGCAGCGGCCTATCCGTTTGGCCCCCAGCCAGCAACCTTTCAGGAAACCGTGCTTCAGGATCGCTTGGCGAGTGTACTCCGAGCAGGTGGGCGTAAAGCGGCAGGAGGGGGGCATCAGACGGCTCACCCGCTGGTACTGGCGGATCAGATAGTCGCCCCCGCGCTGGGCCCAGTTCATGGGGCCTCCGCCAGGCATTCGGCGCAGGCCGCCTGAATCTCGCTAAAGCTGGCTTTGGCGATCGACGCGCGGGCCACAAGAACAAAATCGAAGCCGGGCGGGGGACCGCTGGCGCGAAAGGCTTCGCGCAGGCGCCGCTTTTGACGGTTGCGCCGGGCAATGCAGCCCAGGCTGCGCGGGGTGGCGATGCCGACCAGGCCCTCGCCAGGCAGAAAACGCAGGCTCAATGGGCCTGCGTCTCGTCTGCTGCTCGAAGCGTAAATCTCTTCGAACCGGGCCTTGGAAGGGCCCTTCATGGCCGCGCCTTAGGCGGCGAGCCGCTTGCGGCCCTTGGTGCGTCGTCGCTTCAGGACGTTCTGGCCGTCCGTCGTGCTCATGCGAATGCGAAAGCCGTGCGTCTTGCACCGCTTGCGATTGTTGGGCTGGAATGTGCGCTTCATACTGCCTGCCTCCGGACGGACCGCCTATATTACATGCCTTGTCAGCCCTTGCGGTGGGCCTAACCGAAGAAGGCCCTTGGGTCGGTGATTTTTCCGCTGAGCGCGGTGGCGGCGGCGGTGGCGGGGCTCACCAAGTGAGTGCGCGATCCCGGGCCCTGGCGGCCTTCATAGGGGCGGTTGCTGGTGCTGGCGCTGCG
>JBGSIR010000259.1:0-5010 GCA_041742415.1 Fimbriimonadaceae bacterium
CCCGAGACGCCCTTCGACCGCCTCATCACCTTCCGCCTGGAGCAGGCCAGCCTCAGCCAGGTGTTGGCCGAGGTCGCTCGGCAGGCGGGATTGAGCATGGAAAGCGCGCCAGGAATGCCCGATCCCATCATCGAGGCCAGCTACACCGACTCCACCGCGCGGGAGGTCTTGAAGGATTTAGGCCGCAACTTTGGCTTCACCGCGCTTGAGCAGGGCCGGTCTTCAGTGCTGGTCGTTCCGGCCGTCGGAAGGCCATCGGGGCCGCCGCCGGTGAGCCCGGGCCAGCTTCCTGATATCAGCCCCTAGCGCCGCCGCCTTCCGGCAGGGGCATAATGGGGACGCGGCATGAGCAACGGGCAGGAGATTGAAAGAAGCGGGAACCTGAGGGAGAAGGCGACGCAGAAGGCGCTGATGGCCGGCGTGCCGGGCCTCATCCTCTTCATCATTGGCTTCCTCATGGTCTTCGTCTATCCGGGCGAACTGGGCCGAGGCATTGCCTTCGTGATCTTTGGAGCCGGCATTGTCGGCGTGGCCGCCGGTGTCTACTTCGCCGTGCAGATGCGCACCATCACGGAATTCTCCATCAAGTGCCCCTTCTGCTCGGGCAAGAACACCTTTCTGCAGAGCCCTCAAAGCGACGTGCGGTGCGTGAGCTGCGACCGGCAGATTCCCATCGATCAGGGCAAAATTCTGGAAGTCAGCGAAGTGCGCTGCGGCTTCTGCAACACGCTCAATTGGTACAACGAAAAGACCGTGGGCCTGTTCTGCGAGAGCTGCGGCCGCGTCATCCCGATCTCGGTGGATGAGGGCGAGGAGGGCGTCTTTGCCCTGGAAAAATTTGGCCTGCAGGATGACAACACCAAGTACGACATCTACTTGGGCAAGGATCACCAGAACAAGGAGGCGCTCATCGGCGAGCTCCAGCGGCTGCTGTCCACCAACCGCCAAGTGGTCAAGGATCTCATGGACGCCGCGCCGGTCAAAATCCTGGAGGGCGTTCCCCGCCGCAAGGCCGAGCGCATTGCCAAGGACATCATGGACGTAGGCGGCTACGCCGAGATCGAAGCGACGCAGGACGCCTAGCGCCGACTCTGGTATTGTTTGCGCCGGGTGGGTCATCTTTGGCCTGCCCGGGGTTTTCTAAAGGATGTCTGGATCGGCTCAATTGCTGAAGCGGTCGCTGTGGCCCGCGCTCCTGCTGCTCCTCCTTTCTAGTGCTGCGTTTGCGGCAGGCGGCGAAAACGTCCGTCTGCAGTTCACGGGCCCAGATTGGGGCTATATCATCGTTGCCGGCGTGTTCGGCCTCATCGCCTTGGGTGTGGGCGGCTACCTCTACAAAAAGGTTGTCGCCGAATCCACGGGCAATGAGAAGATGGTGGAGGTCGGCGCGGCCATCGAAGATGGCGCGATGGCCTATCTGCGGCAGCAGATCAAGACCATGTCGATCTTCGTGGTCGGCCTGTTCGTGGCGCTCGCTCTGTATTACATGGGGCCATTTGGCCTCACCGTTGCCATCGGCACGGCGCTTTGTTTCGTTTTGGGTGTGGGCGCAAGCTACATCGCCGGCTATGTCGGCATGAAGATGGCCGTCAAGGCCAACGTCCGCACGGCGGCCGCAGCTCTCACCAGCTACAATCGCCCGCTCGAGATCGCCTTCCGATCCGGCGCGGTTGCGGGCCTCATCACGGTCGGCATGGGCCTGGTGGGCGCGGTGCTCATCTTTGCCATCGGCCAGCAGGACGCCACCAAGTATCTGGTCGGCTTCGGCTTCGGCGGCTCGCTCGCGGCGCTCTTTATGCGCGTCGGCGGCGGCATCTTCACCAAGGCCGCTGACGTGGGCGCCGACCTGGTCGGCAAGGTTGAAGCCGGCATCCCTGAGGATGACCCCCGCAACCCCGCCGTCATCGCCGACAACGTGGGCGACAACGTGGGCGACTGCGCTGGCATGGCTGCCGACGTCTTCGAAAGCTATGAAGTGACCCTGGTCGCCGCCATCGTGCTGGGCGCGGCCACCGCCGCCATCTTCGACACGGCCACCTGGACCAAGCTCATCCTCTTCGCCCTCATGGCGCGCGGTGTGGGCATCCTGGCCTCCATCGTGGGTGTCTTCATGGTCAAGGGCAGCACGGACCCCGAGTCCGATCCGCTCAAGCCGATCAGCCGAGGATTCAGCATCTCCGCCATCACGGCCGGAGTCATGACCGTGGTTCTCTCCTTCCTGATGATGGGCGGCGTGCCGTCCTTCTCGCCGGTCATCGAGACCAATCAGCTCACCAGCCAAGACGAAGTTCAGTCGAAGGAGACCAGCGCCCTGCTGGCCGCCCGAACCTCCAAGGCCACTGAGCTGAAGAAGGATCAAGCCGACATCACGGCGGCCGAGCTTGCGGAAGTTCAGGCCATCAAAGACCTGAAGCTCACCGAACAGGAGGTGGAATTCGTTCTGCCGACCCTGGACACGGTGAACCCGGACCAGCTCGCCAACCCGCGCAAGCTCAAGGACTTCCAAAAAGTCAAGATTCCTGAGCTGTCCCCGGAACAAGCCGAAAGGCGTGCAGAGCTGATCAGTGAGATCGAGACACTTCGAAGGGTTCTGGACGAACTTGCTTCTGACCCGAATGAGTCTGACGGCGACGATCAAACTGCAAGAGCAACTCAGCTAGAGCTTGAAGAAGCCCAAAACGAACTTCAAGCGCTAACTCCAGCTCAATCCGTCAACAGTGCAGTGCTTAACTATGCTGTCTTCAATGCGGCTCCCGCCACGCCCCCTGCGGCCGGCGAGACTCCGGAGACCTACACCACACTGGGCGAGCGGCTCGCCGAGGCCGACTTCACGATGGCCATGCTGGAAGTGAGCGGCCCCAACATGGAAGGTGGCCCCCGGGTCATTCCCTTTGGCCCGCTGCCCAAAGAGGACCTGACCGCCGAATTGGAGCGAGCCAAGACCAGCGGCTTCGATGTGAAGACGCTGAGCGAGCACCCCATGGAGCTCTTTGCCAACGCGAAGGGCGACGTGATCCTTGCCGTTCAGGACCCGACCAACGCTGTCCCGATCAACCGGCTCGACGCCCAGCAGATGGGCTCCCTCAGCTACTTCAAGCAGACGATTGATGAGCTGAACGTGATCGACGCCAAGATTCAGGAAGAGACGACGGCCCTCAACGCCCGACGCACCGAGATCAGCCAACAGCGCGAAAAGCTGGTGAAGCAGAAGGAGGCCCGCGAGGCCGCCGGAAACGACACCGCGGAAATCGACGCCCAAATCGCTGAGCTCGACCAGCAGTTCACCACCCTGAAGCCCGAAACCCAATCGCCCCGCCCGGTCACCCCGAGCTTGGCCCGGGTGAACCACGTTCAGGTTCAGTGGTGGACGTTTGCGCTCTGCATCCTGTTCGGCATCGTCATGGCATTCGCCTTCGAGCGCCTCACCGACTACTATGTGGCTCTGCACAAGAAGCCCGTCCAAGAGGTCGCCAAGGAATCCACTTCCGGCCCGGCCCTCATGATCATTCGCGGCTTCGCCTATGGTCAAGAGTCGGCGGTCTTCAGCGTGGTCGCCATTGTCATCTGCCTTATTGCCCCGCTGCTCATCTTCCCGCCGGAATACTACGGCGGCTACCTGCTGAGCTTCTACGGCATCGCTCTGGTTGGCCTGGGAATGCTGACCACCACCGGCTATATCCTGGCCATGGACACCTTCGGCCCGATCTCCGACAACGCGCAGGGCATCTTCGAGATGTCGGGCGCGGCCGAGGAGAATCCGGAAGCCGCTAAGGTCGTCCAGCGCCTCGACGCCGCCGGAAACACCACCAAGGCCCTCACCAAGGGCTTTGCCATCGCCACTGCCGTTGTCGCAGCCGTTGCTCTCTTCCACGCCTTCGTTGACGAAGGGCGGCTGGAGACCATCGGCATGCGCCTGGAGGTGCCGGAGATCTTCCTCGGCCTGCTCCTGGGCGGCGCTGCTCCCTATCTCTTCTCGGCCTTCTCCATCAATGCGGTGGGACGAGCCGCCTCAGAGCTGATCCGCGAAGTGCGGCGACAGTTCCGCGCCGACGCCGGAATCATGGCGGGCACCAGCAAGCCGGATTACGGCCGCTGCGTGGCCATCGTGACCCGCGCCGCGCAGAACGAGCTGCTTGGCCCGGGAATCCTGGCCATTGCCTTCCCGCTGCTGGTTGCCTTTGGCTTCAGCATCGGCAAGCCGCTCACGATCATCGACGGCAACTCCTACAACCTGGTCGGCGCGCAGGCGCTGGGCGGATTCCTGGCAGGAACCATCGTTTCCGGCCAGCTGATGGCCGTGCTGCTCGCCAACTCGGGCGGCATTTGGGACAACGCCAAGAAGCTCATCGAAGATGGCATGTATGGCGGCAAGGGCTCCGACGCTCACAAGGCGGCGGTTGTCTGCGACACGGTGGGTGACCCCTTCAAGGACACTGCCGGCCCGGCGCTGAACCCGCTCATCAAGGTCATGAACCTGGTGGCCCTTCTGGTCGTCCCTGGCGTCATCGCTCCGATCCCCGAATGGGCCCGCATCGCGATCTCCGTGGTCTGCCTTGGCAGCCTGGTCTTCGCCTTCATGTGGTCTCAGCGCGAAGTGAAGTCCCTGGACATCGACGACGAGCCTGCCAGCTAAGACGGCGGTAAAATCTCGCCACACGAGGGGGCGGTCAAGCATTGCTTGGCCGCCCCCTCTGCTATATTGAAGGCATGGCAGACATGAGTGATATCCGGACCGCCAAGGAAGTCCGGCGAGAATTCACCCGCAAAATGATCGACATCAATCAGGCGGATATCCGCGTGATGCATGGCGTGGCCTACCTCACGGGCATCGTGCGCGCCTACAAAGACGGCTCGGGCGACCTCAAAGGCGACATCCAAACAATCTCCAATTCCCTCATCAGCAAGCGCGTCATCAAGGACCTTGTGATCCACGCCCAGCTCAAAGGCTGAGCGCGCGTCCGGCTTCGCACACCAGCACAAAGCTGCCTGCGGCGAGCAGGCGGTCCGCCG
>JBGSIR010000260.1:0-2260 GCA_041742415.1 Fimbriimonadaceae bacterium
GCCGGGGCGGGGGTCGCGGGTGGTGGCGGCGACCACGCGCTCGACCCGCTCGTCGGCGGCCGCCCAAAGGTCGATCACCGTGTCTTTGCCCGCTCCGCTGGGCCCGCTCAGAATGATGATTCGTCCGGCCATCACACCATCTCCATCAGCTTGGCGGCCAGGCGCAGGGGGTCGTGGCGCAGGGTGTCGCTTTCGCTCATGAAATTGCCGGGCATCGGGCGCAGGCCCATCAGCTTGATGCGGTCCATGTCGGGCTCCACCAGCTCCTGGCCCTCCTGCAGATACTTTTCCAGCAGGTCGGCGCTGGGCCGGCCGGTGTTCACCAGCACATGGTCGCAGAACCGCCCCTCGACGTTGGCCTGGATGGCCAGCAGGTGTTCGGCGGCGGTGAAGCCCTGGCTTTCGCCCACCTGGGTCATCACGTTGCAGATGTAGACCTTGGGGCAGTCCGCCTCCTGCAGCGCCTCCACGATGCCGGGCACCAAAAGGTTGGGAATGATGCTGGTGTAGACGCTTCCCGGGCCGATGCAGATGATTTCGGCATTGCGAATGGCGTCCAGGGCGTCGGGATGGGGCGTGGCGTTGCTGGGCTCGACAAAGAGGCGCATCACCCGCCGTCCGGAATCGACGATGGTGGTTTCGCCCTCCAGAATTTCATCGCCTTCCACCAGCGCGCGCAGGCGCAGATTGTCGGTGCTCGCGGGCAGCACGCGGCCGCGGATGTTCAAGACTTGGCTGGCCAGCTTCAGCGCCTCGTCCAAGTCGCCCGCCGCCTGCTCGATGAATCCGGCCAGCAGCAGGTTGCCGATGGAGTGGCCGCTGAGGGCGCCGCTGCTCTGGGTGAAGCGGTGCTGAAAGAGGTCGGTCATCAGCTTTTCCTCGTCGGCCAGCGCCACCAAGCAGTTGCGCATGTCGCCGGGAGGGATGATGCCCATCTCGCTGCGCAGCCGCCCGCTGGAGCCGCCGTCGTCGGTCACGGTGACGATGGCGGTGACGTTGCTGGTGTGCTGCTTGAGTCCGCGCAGCAGGGTGCTGAGGCCCGTGCCTCCGCCGATGGCCACCACCCGCGGGCCCATCGAGAGCTGCTGCTTGCGCACATAGGTGACGCCGACGCCGGTCTTGATGTTGGGGCTCACCACCTGCACCACCGACCGCACAAAGAACCGCACCCCGATATGGGCGCAGACAAGCCCCGCGATGAGCAGCACGAGGCCAAAAAAGTGGGTGATCTGCAGCGCCCGCTCTTCGCCCGTCAACCGGATGAGCGTGGTGAGGTAGCTGTCAACGATCCAGAACTGAAACGGCTGGAGCACCTCCCGAAAGCTGATGGCAAAGCCCAGGATGCAGATGAGGAACCCAACCGCGGCCAGCAGAGCCCAGCGGTAGAGCAGCGCGGCCGGCCCCAAAACCTGCCGGAGCTGCGACCGGCTAATCCTCCTTCGATTCGCGGCCATCCGGCGCGAGCCCTCCCAAAAGTCCGTTGAACAGTGAGATCATCGCCGCGCCAAACACGGCCGACCAAAACCCGCCGACTTCAAACCCCAGCCCCAGCCCCGCTGCCGCAAGCAGAATCAGACCGTTGATGATCAGGCTCACCAGGCCGAGCGTCAGGCAGTTGAAGGGCAGAGTGAGCAGCTTGAGGATCGCCCCCAGCGTGCCATTCAGCAGGGCCAGCGCCGCCGACCCCAAAAAGAGCGTGCCTGCCTCTTGAGGGGTGCCAAACCGGGCGGTGAACTCAAAAAACGGAAGCCACGAAGCCACGACGCTCGTCAGGATGACCGCCGCCGTCAGAATGGCCCACCGAATGAGGAGTCGCGCCATAGCTTCTGGCTCTATTGTGGCGCCGAGTGATAGACTCGCGCCGCCGTGAAGCCCCGCACGCCCATGCTTCAGCAATACGCCCGGGCCAAGGAGCAGCACCCCGGAGCGATCGTCGCCATGCGGGTGGGCGACTTCTATGAATTCTATGGCGAAGACGCCGAAGAGGCCGCCCGCCTGCTGGAGATCACCCTCACGGGCCGAGAAGACGGCGGAGCCGGGCGGGTGGCCATGGCGGGTGTGCCTTTCCACGCCGTCGAAAAATATCTCGCCCGCCTGGTGAAGCTCGGCCGCCGCGTCGCCCTTTGCGAGCAGGTGGAAGACCCGAAAAAGGCCAAGGGGCTGGTGCGGCGCGAGGTGGTGCGAGTGCTCTCGGCGGGCACCGCGCTGGAGGACGGCATGACCCCCGCCGCCGAAAACGCCTTCGTGGCCGGGCTGGCCA
>JBGSIR010000261.1:0-2113 GCA_041742415.1 Fimbriimonadaceae bacterium
GTGGGAGCGCTGGCCTTCGCGGTGGAGCCCCGCATTCAGCACGGCTCCTTCCTGCTGGGCGGCGCCGACCTGGCCTCGATTCTTTGGTCCAGCTCGCGGGCGGGCGGGCCCCGAGACAGCCTCCGCCGCCAGGGATGGACCGAGGAGACTCTGCGTGAAGCCCTCACCGACGTGGAGCCGCTGAATTATCTGACCCCCTCCGCCGCTCGGCGCACGATGGTCGTGAAGGCTCTGCACGATTCGGTGGTGCCGCCCGAAAACGCCGATCGGCTCATCGCTGTGCTGGGCGGACCGGCGGTGCTGGAGCTGGACACCGGCCACTACGGCGGCTTTCTTGTGCAGAATCCGCTCCTGCGGCAGGTCGCCCGGTTCTTCCAAGCCAGCTTTGCCGGAGAGGATTACGCCGCGCCGGGCAGCTTCTATTCGCCCACCGTGCGGCTCGGCCTCCTGGCCTCAGACCGCGAAGGCGTGCAGGTGGCGGCGGGGCTGGATGTGTGGCGGTCGGATGATGGCCGCGCCTTTGCCGCCGGAGTCATGGCCCCCAAGGGCCTGATGGGCTTTGTCGGCCTCCGGCTGAATGACGACTTCTCACTCGGGGTCACCGTGAGGGCCAAATTAGGCTGGGGGGTGTTTTGGAGCACGATCCTTTGAGCCAATGGGCCGATGCGGCCCGAGAAAACGTCATCCAGACTTATGCCCTGCTGGCCCGGTCGGTGCCCGGCACGCGCCTGGACCTGAAGCCGGAATACATGGCGTCGCTCGGCGCCGCCCACGAGCCCTTCGCCAGCTTTGTGGCCGGGTTTGAACTGGAGACCGACGCCCAGGCCTTCGACACGGCTTCGGCCATCGACGCCCTGGCCGCCGATCGGCCGCACCTCATGGTCTACATCTGCACCGGAGACCGCATTGCCAGCCTCAAAACCGCGCTGGAGAACCGCGCCTTTCGCCGCAACAGCCGCCTGGTGGCGCTGGCCGCCGCGCCAGGCGCTTCGGATGACGAGAGCCTGCTGTCTCTGGCCGTTGCTCCCGCCGACCGCGAGGCGATTGCGCGGTTTATGGTGGACCAGTTCTTCAAGCGGATGACCGCGGAGAGCCGCGACCGCATCCTCTCGGCCACCGCCCGCTCAGCCACTCAGCTCTATTCGCTCGGGCCGGTTCGGTCGCCTCATGCGGCGGTCATGCTCACCCCCATGGATGGCTCGCTGGGGCTCTACAACCTCTGCGTGCGCCGTGAGCTGCGCAGCAAGGGGCTGGGCGCCCAAGTGGTGCGCCATGTGCTGGCGCTGGCCGGAATGCGCGGCGTTCCGGTTGTCCTCCAATGCGAAGAGAGCCTGGCGCCCTGGTATGAATCCCAGGGCTTCCAGGCTGTCGGAGAAGTGGAGGCTTGGCGGCGCGGCGGCTAGGCGATCAGCCCGGCAGGCCGTTGGCCTTGATGACCTCGGCGTACCAATGGGCGGAATCCTTGGGCGTGCGCTTCAAGGTTTGGTAGTCCACGTGCACCATGCCGAAGCGCTTGCTGTAGCCCTCGGCCCACTCGAAGTTGTCCATGATCGACCAGTGCAGGTAGCCGCGCAGGTCCACGCCGTCGGCGATGGCGCGCGCCATCTGTCCCATGTGGCGGGCCACATAGTCGATGCGCTGGGGGTCGTGCACTCCGCCGTCCAGGGCGATCCAGTCGTTGTTGGCCAGTCCGTTCTCGGTGACCATGATGGGCAGCCCATATTCGTCGTGGTGGACCTTGAGGGTCCAATAGAGCCCCTCCTCGGTCACCGGCCAGTTGAAGCTGGTGCGCGGGTGGCCGGCCTTGTGGTCGATGTATTCGATTCCGCCTTGGCCGTCGTCTTTGGCCACGCTGTGGCTGTAGTAGTTGAGGCCCAGCCAGTCGCTCGGCTGGTGGATGGCCTTCATCTCCTCGTCGCTGATGTGAACCTGGTGGGCGGCGAGGTGCTCGCGGATGTCGTCGGGCAGCTCGCCCTTCAGCATCGGGTCCAGATAGAGGGCGCGGTGCCAGAAGGTCCAGTCCTTCATCGTGCGGCCATGGCGATAGGCGGCGGCGATGTCGGCGGGGGAGTCAGAGGCGGGGATGGCGCTGTCGGCCACCGGCGCGCTGCCG
>JBGSIR010000262.1:0-7215 GCA_041742415.1 Fimbriimonadaceae bacterium
GGGCAGCGCGCCCCCGCCCAGGGGCTTGCCCACCGCCAGCAGGTCGGGCTGGGCGTCTTCGTGCATAAAGGCCATGCGCCGCCCGGTTCGGCAGAACCCGGTCTGCACCTCATCCCAAATCAGCAGCACGTTGTTCTCATCGCACACCTGCCGCACCTGCGCCATCCAGCCGTCGGGAGGAATGATGATGCCGCCCTCGGCCTGGATCGGCTCGCAGAGGAAGGCCGCCGTGTGCGGAGTGATCGCAGCCTTCAGGGCCTCGATGTCGCCGAAGGGAATCAGCTTGAATCCGCCGCCATAGGGGCCGAAGTTCTCCTTGTATTTCTCCTCGCTGCTGAAGCCCACGATGGTGGTGGTGCGGCCATGAAAATTGTCGTTGCAGACGATGATCTCGGCCTGGTCGCGGGGCACACCCTTCACGGTGTAGGCCCACTTGCGGGCGATTTTGATGCAGGTTTCGTTGGCCTCGGCGCCGGTGTTCATCGGGCAGCTCATGTCCAGCCCGGTGTATTCGGCCAGGGCCTTCAGAAAGAGGCCGACTTCGGCGCTGTAGAAGGCTCGGCTGACCACGGTGACCTTGTCGAGCTGCTCGCGGATGGCGCGGGTGATGGCCGGGCTGAGGTGGCCGTGAGCCATGGCGGAATAGGCGCCGATGCAGTCCAGATACTCCTGGCCGCTGCCATCCCACACCCGGGCGCCCTCGGCCCGCACGATGTTCACGGGGAGCGGCTTGTAGTTGTGGGTGCCGTAGTCCTCACTCAGACGCATCGCTTCGGCGTCGGTCATCTCGCCGACCACGGCGCTGACGCCCCGCGCGGCGATGTCACTCCAAAACGATTGGGCCTGATGAATAGCCATCTCGCACTATTGTGCCGGATTTATGCGCCGTCAAGTCGAATGAGCCAGTCGCGGTCGTGGTCGCCATAGGGCGGACAGATGACTGCCGAACCGCTCTCTCCGGGCCACGAATCGCCCGATTCCGGCTCAATCCACCGGGCTTTGAGGTCAGGCATGCTGAGCCGAACCGCCTTGGTGGAGGGCAGATAGGCGAGGCGGGCTTTGGGCCCGGCGAAGGGGAGCGAGACGGCGGGGAGCGGCCCTCGGTCTGTGTGGCCCACCGGCTCGGCGGGCTGCCAAACATCGCCCTCAAAGTGTCTGAGGACCGTGGCGAGGCTGGCGGCGCCAGGGAGCTCCAGCGAGGAGTTCCAATCGCCTCGGGCCTGGGTGATGGGGTCGTGCACGCCCGGCTTGAGCATCTGCCAGACGTCGTGGCAGCCATAGAAGGCCCCGATGCCGCCGGCGAACAGGCCCTCCAGAATGCGCCGTCTCACGTCCAGTTCGCTGAACCAGCCACGGCTCGGGCCGAAGCCGATGGGGTGGTTTTCGTAGCAGGGCTCCGCGTCAACAATGGGCCGGGCGCTTGGGGCGGCAGCCATCTGCCGATGGAAGCCTTCATCCTGGTTGGAATGGCCGCTCTGAATCATGTGAAAGTCCAGCCAATCCGGGTCGCCGACGATGTCGGCCGAGGATAGACCGCCCATCGGATGCAGCGTAAACAAGCTGCCGGGGTCTTCAGATTTGATGGCTCTCGCCATCTGGTCGAGAATCTCTCTTTGATCGGCAGAGGCGAAGGGCCGGTCGCCGCCGATGATCCAGAAGACGCCTTTGCCCTGCAGCATTCGCCCCACGGCTCGGCCAAATTCGGCTGCATTCTTGGGTGTGAAAATGGGCTCGGTTGACGCCCATTTCGGGTTCCACCAGCAGCCCCAACTTGGCAGAAAGCCGACCTGCATTCCGCGCAGATTTGCCTGGTCAATGACCCAGACGACGTGCTCCCAGTAAGGGGGATTGAGCCGGGCGGGGTCGCGGTTGATGAGGGGAAGATGGCCTTCGGCCGAGGGCTCTCCGACGCCATCGAGCTCGGCGAGTCCGACGGCCATCAACGCGGTGAATCCCTGCCTGGCCCGGGTGTCCAGATAGTGCAGAGATTCGTCTCTGGTCAGCCGGTGAAACAGCTCCCACGCCGTATCTGCCTGCATCTTGAACGGCGCTCCATTCAAGGAAAAATGCGGACACGGACTGTGGGAGAGTTTCAGTCTAGACATTTACTTCATGCCCGTCATCACCACGCCCTTAATAAAGAAGCGCTGGCCGACGATGAAGAGGAAGATGAGGGGAAGAATAACCAGAACCGCCGCGGCCATCAGCAGATGCCACTGCTCCTGCTGGAGTGTCTGATAGGTGCGCAGGCCCAGCTCCAGGGTTTGGTTTTCGATGCTGTTCAGAATCATCAACGGGCCCATAAAGTCGCGCCAGTTGTAGATGAAGCTGAAGATCGTGATCGTCGCCAAGACCGGGATCGAGTTGGGCATGATGACATTCCAAAAGATCGTCCAGTGGCCGGCGCCGTCGAGGTAGGCGGCTTCGTCCAACTCGCGCGGAATCGTCATAAAGAACTGCCGCACAAGGAAGATGTTAAAGGCGCCCCCGCCGAAATAGGCCGGAATGATAAGCGGGTTAAAGGTGTCGATCCAGTTGAGCCACGTGAAGACAATGTAGTTGGGAATCATCGTGACGACGCCCGGCAGCATCATCGTGCTTAGGAGAAGCATGAACAGCCGGTTCTTGCCGCGGAAGTTCAGCCGGGCAAACGGATAGGCGACCATGGAGGACGAGATGATGACGCCGACCGTGGCCAGGGTTGAGATGACCGTGCTGTTCCAGAAGAACCTGCCAAAGGGAGCCAAGGGGTTGGTTAAGACCTCCTGATAGTTCTCCCAAGTCAGCGCCTGAGGCCAAGAGACCGGGCTGGTGCGCGCCAGCTCCGTCGGGTCCTTCAAGCTCATCATGACCATGGTCCAGAACGGCAGAAGAAAGACCACGGAAAACGCGATCAGCACCAGAACGGCAAGCAGCCTCGCGGCCACGCCGAGCTTAACCGCCCGGCGCATTCCGGCATCGTGCGACGCTTCGGCTTTTGCCATTATCGGTCTCCTCCTTCGTAATAGACGAATCGGTTGGCCTGCAGTTGGATAACGGTGAAGATCATGATGATGAAGAAGAGGATCCAGGCAAGCGCTGACGCATAGCCCATGCGTATGTATGTAAAGGCATTATTGTAAAGCCAGAACATAAAGAAGTTCGTTGAGTCGTTCGGGCCGCCGTTCGTCATAACCAGGGCTTGCGTAAAGACCTGCCAGCTGCCAATGACGCCCGTGATGAGCGAGAAGAAGAGCGCGGGAGTAAGGAGCGGGAAGGTGACCGCCTTAAACCTTTGCCAAGGTCCGGCGCCGTCGAGCCGCGCCGCTTCGTAGTAGTGACCCGGAATGCCCTGAAGACCTGCGAGAAGAATGATCATTCCTCCGCCAACACCCCACAGCGACATGATGATAATGGCGCCCAAGGCCGTGGATTCGGTTCCAAGCCAATCGATAGGCTTGCCCGGATTTCCGACAAATGCGGCGGTGGCATCGCCAAGCCATGTGCCAGGAACAAAGATGAACTGGTTCAAGAGCCCATCTTCGGGGTTGAAGATCCGCCGCCAGATGAGCGAGGCCGCCACCAGGCTGACGAGAGACGGAAGGTAGTACACCGCGCGATAGAGCGCAATGCCTTTCACCTTCATGTTCAGCAGCAGCGCCAATCCCAGCGCCCCAGCCAGGCCAAGAGGAACTCCGAAGAGCGTGTAGATTGCGGTGGCCTTCAGTGACTTCCAAGTCACGTCATCTGTGAAGGCTTCCACATAGTTCTGGAAGCCTCTAAACTTGGCAGGCATGATGATGTCCCAATCCGCAAAGCTCATGAGGAGCGAGAGAACCATCGGGCCGAGGGTGAATGCTGCCAAGCCAATGAGCCAAGGAGTGAGGAACGCATAGGCGGCAAGATTCTCCTTTCTTTGCCGCGATGAAAGCTTGCGCTTTCGCTCTGGCCAGTACACCCACCCGATCAGGATGCCCACAAGCAGGACGGCAAAGGCTCCCCCGATCCGCCAGTCATAGTCGGGCAGCTCTTCCTGTTTGAGCGAGGCATCCAGCCTGTCTTGCCCGCGCTGTTGAGAGACCGCCAGGCGCTCTTCTGCGGTGCCCTGGCCGTTCCAAATCAGCTCGAGTCCAGCAATGATGCGCTGCTGGACGAGCGGCCAGAGGTCTGACTTGGGATCGAAGACAACATGGTCAACAGCTTCGTGAGTCACGATTCTGTTCGCCGGGTAGCGCTGCTCCAGGGGGGTGTCTGGTCCGGGCACCCAAAGGCCTGGCTGAAGCGCCAACTCCTTGATGCCGGGCTGAGCGATTCCGGCCTTAGCCATGGCAATCATTCCCGGGGGGCCTGCGAAATAGCGCACCACGCGCCACGCCTCTTCGGGGTGCTCAGTGGTCTCAAAGATGCAATAGCCAGAGCCGCCGGTGGGGAAGCCACGGCTGCCATCTTTATAGGCGGGAAACATGGTGATGTCCCACTCGAAGAACCCTTCTTCACCCGGGACGACCACCTTTCGGATGTTGGGCACCTCCCATATGCCGTTCTGATACATGGCGATCTGTTGGCGCGCAAAGAGCTGCTGAGTGGTGGCCATCAGCACGCCTGTTGTCTGGGTGCTGTTCGGCGACCAATTGTGCTTGTTCATGATGTCGCCGGCAAGCTGATAAGACTTTACGCGGCGCGGATCATTGGCTAACACCTTGGTCGGATTCTCGGAATCATCGGCCCAGAGCGCTCCTTGCGAATAGGAGAATGAGTTGGCGGACAGCTCCGGCCAGCCGGATGCATAGCCCCAAACTTTGTCCTTCGTCTCTTTGGCATTGTTGGTGAGCTGCTGCATCACCCAAAGGAAATCCTTCTCACGCAGCTCTGGCCGAACTTCATAGTCCCAAGTCCAACTGCCATCGGGATAAGGAATGCCAGCTTTGTCAAAAAGCTCTTTGTTGTAATAGATCAGCCCCATAGGCGCGATGTCGCGCGGAAGGACCCACAATTTGCCGCCTGAGCTGTGCGCCTCCATAAGCGGCTTGTAGTAGTCATCGTACTTTAGCTCAGGGTCTTTGTCGAGAAAATCGTTGATGGGGAGGAGGGCATTGCGCTTGGCAAGGGCCTGAAAGTGGGCCGGGTCCATCATGGCCACGTCGGGAGCAATCTTCGATGCGTATTGGATAAGCATCTTTTGGTGGTAAGCAGCAAAGTCGATCTGCTCCAGCTTGATGCGAATGTCCGGGTTCTCCTTTTCGAACTGCTCCTTCAGTTCGGTCAGCACCTTCATCGATTCGGCGCCATCCCACACCGTGAATCGAATCGTGACGGGCTCCTTGGCGGCGGTCAAGGCGGCCAATGCGGCCATGCCGCATGCGGCGAGCGCGGCCATCCCCCGCGCGAATTTGAACATGGGTGCATTCTAGCCGCGCGGCGCATCATTTCGACTGTTTTCTCATGCCGGCAGGCGAGAATTCTGCAGGCGCTGATGCAGGCTTTGGCGTTCGTGCGTCAGACTCAGGATCATGCTGGCCTCCTTTGTCGCCGCCGCTTTCATGGCCCCCGCGGCCCCGGTCCTGCAAGAGCCTGACCTGCTGGGCCTCTCCGCGCGAGAAGTCGTCGCCCTTGGCTACGACGCCTGGAGCAGCAAGTACGTGACGAAATTTGGCGAGTCGACGGGAGTCATCAGCAGCGGCAACGAATCCTTTGCCTATGCTTTGCGCATGGTGAATGACGAGGCCGCTCGCTCCAAACCGGGAATGCCCGAGGTGATGGCGCGGTTGAGGCCTCAGTTCACCCGAGCGGCGGATGCCGCCATCCAGGCGCAGGCAACGGCCTCTGGTGGAGGAAGCTATTGGGCCGTCGTGGACTCCTACACCGAAGTGCAGCGCGAAATGGCGCTCAAGCAGGTGCTGGAAATCGACCCCGAGGGCCCCGGGCTGGATCCGGATACCTGGGATGTCTGGACCGAAGTGGGCAGAGTGCGCCAGGCTCTGAACACGGCTCAGGAGCTTTCGGCGGGCGAACGGGAGATGGCTGGCGCCGCCCTCAACTTCTTTTCCTCCGAGTTCTATCTCGCTCAATACGAGATGCGAGACATGCCCTATCCCATTCAGTCTGTGGCCATAAAGTTCTATCTTGATGTGATTTCCGCGCTCAAGCGCATGGCAGAATGAGGGCTTGATGCTTGCTTTCCTTGTCCTCGGATTTCAGTCCCTCCAGGAGGCCGACCTTCTCGGCCTCACGCCCCGCCAGGTGGTGGCCATGGGCTCGGAGAAGTGGAGTGAGAAGCATGGCGATGCCCACGGCTTCTCGACGCTGGCGATGGCCGACATGAGCCAGACCTTCGGGCTCTGTATGGAGGAGGTGAACAACCAGGATTTCGCCGCGAATCCGAAGGCCCGGGCGGCAGCCGACCGGCTGCGTCCGCTGATGAGCGAGGGGGCGTTTGCCATCCACGAGGCGCTCGCCATCACCTCTGGCGGGGGCTCGATGTGGCGGCTTTTCAACGCCTCGGTGCTCAGCGCGCGTGAGGATGCGTTGACGTCATTGCTTAAGCCGCGAGCGCTCAAGCATCAGGTGAGCCAGGAGCAGGTGTGGGCCATCTACCGCCAGCTTGCCAGCTCAAAGGCCGAGCTGCCGGAGTTCACGCAGAACTATGAAAAGGAGCGCTATCGCCCGGCTTTGGCCGAGTTTGCCAGCGCCTTCTATCGCGCCATGCAGGCCAGCGCCAGCCTTTCGCCAAACCAGCGACAGTCCGTCATTGAGTTCTTCTATAAGTCGGCCGATCTGGGCCGCATGATTGCCGGGGAGGACTTGGCCGAAGCAGGTAGAACATGAGCCCGTGGGCAGGCTTTCCGAAAGATTTCAAGAGCTGAAGAGTCAGGGGCGCAAGGCGCTCATTCCGTTCGTGACCGCGGGCGACCCTTCGCTGGACGACCTTCCCGGCATTCTTGAGGCGCTGGAAGAGGGCGGAGCCGACGTCATCGAAGTCGGCATCCCCTTCAGCGACCCCATCGCCGACGGCCCGACGATCCAGGCGAGCAGCCAGCGGGCGCTGGATCGAGGCGTCACGCCCTCGCAGGTTCTCGCCAAGCTGTCCGAGTGCCGCGTGAGCATCCCCATCGTGCTGATGGGCTATTACAATCCGATTTATATCTACGGCGTAGACACATTTCTGGTGGACGCCAAGGCTTCCGGCATTGATGGGTTGATCGTGGTCGATCTGCCGCCGGAAATGGATGAGGAACT
>JBGSIR010000263.1:0-7129 GCA_041742415.1 Fimbriimonadaceae bacterium
AGCCGGCTGCACCTGCTGCAGGGCGACCGCGTGCGGGTGGCGCGAAGCGAGCGGGTGACGCGCCTTTTGCGGCTGCACGATGACGACTTTTTTGCCAAACTCAGCGAGCGTTTTCGCTGGAGCCAAGGTCCCAAAGCGAGAGAAGATGACTGAGCCCGTTCTGAAGATCCAAGGCGCCGTGGTTGAATATGGCGGCGGCAGAGCCCCATTTCGGGCGGTCGATCACGTTGACCTGGAAGTGATGCCGGGCGAGGCCGTGGCCCTGGTTGGAGAATCGGGCTGCGGCAAAACCAGCCTGGCCCGCGCGGTGCTTGGCCTTGAGCCGCTGGCTGGGGGAACCATCTCTTGGAGCTCTGCAGCCCACTCGGCGCCGATCCTCGCGGCGAAGGTCGGCATGGTTTGGCAGGACCCCTTTGCCAGCCTGGACCCGCTTTGGACGATTCGCAAAAGCCTGCTGGAGCCTGCCCGCATCGCGCGCCGAGAGGTGGACTTGGGCGCGCTCTTGGCCGAGATTGGCCTCAACGATTCTCACCTCGACCGCTATCCCCACGAGCTGAGCGGCGGGCAAAGGCAGCGGGCGGCCATTGGGCGGGCCCTTGTGCTCCGGCCTCCGCTTGTGATTTGCGACGAGCCCACGGCGGCCCTCGACCTCAGCATTCAAGCTCAGATTTTGAACCTGCTCAAAGACCTGCAGGCGGCCAACACGAGCAGCTATCTCTATATTTCGCATGACCTGGAGACCGTGCGCTTTGTGGCCGACCGCGTGATGGTGATGAAGGCCGGAAAGATCGTCGAGGCTGGCCCAACGTCCGATGTTTTGGACCGCCCTCAGAATCCATACACCCAAAGGCTGCTTTCCAGCGTCCTAACCTTAGATGCCCTCGGGCATTTGCCAGCTCCTCAGGCCGAGGAGGATTGAGGAGCAGGGGCCGGGCGCTGGCCCGATTTGGAGTGAATTGACCGTTTCTTTTGAAAGAGCTTTGAAGGAGATCAGCGACGATGTGGTGCTGATGGCGAGCAAATGCGAGGAGATGCTCTTTGCCTCGGCAGATTCGTTGGTTGAGCTGGATGTGGATGCCGCACGGTCTGTCCTGGCGATGGACGACGTGGTGGACGCCTTGGAGGTCAAGGTCGAAATGGCCTGCATGGACGCCTTGGCCCAGAACGCCCTGGACCTTTCTGAAGTGCGCCAGTGCGGCTCAATGCTGAAAATCGTCGCCAATTTGGAGCGCGTGGCCGACCTCAGCGTGGACATCGCCAAGATCACGCTGAAGATTCACACCGCTATGGGACGCAGCGACATGGTTGACTTTGGCCGCATGGCGCGGCTGGTGGCCCAGATGCTCAGCGCCTCGATTCGAGCCTTTGTGGTGGGCGACGCGGCCGGGATGGCGCAGATTGAGGATTGGGAAGACCAGGTGGATGAGATGTACCGCCGACTTCGCACACAGATTCAGGAGACCATGGCGCAGCGGGAGGAGGATGTCATTTCGGGCACTTGGCTCATCCTGGCGATCCACCATATGGAGCGGGCCGCCGATCACTGCTTGAATGTCGCCGAGCGAGTGGAGTTCATGCTCACAGGCCGTCTGCGCCAGATGGGGCGGGGACCGTCTTCGGCTGGCCCCTAGGCCGCCCGCCCCGCGCCTGCTATGCTTGGCCCGCACATGAAGTCGAGTGTGATCGTTCTGGGCTCGGGGCCAATCCGCATCGGGCAGGGGATTGAGTTTGACTATAGCTGCGTTCACTGCGTGTGGGCGCTGGAAGAGATGGGCCGCAAGGCCATCGTTGTCAACAACAACCCGGAGACGGTCAGCACCGATTTCGACACCTCGGACGGCCTCTTTTTCGAGCCAGTGACGCTTGAGGACGTGCTTGACGTGATTCGGCGCGTGCAGCCCGAGGGCGTCGTTGTTCAGTTCGGCGGACAAACGGCGATCAACCTGGCCGAGCCTCTGGCTGCGGCGGGCATCACGATTTTGGGCACCAGCCCGGAGTCGATCGCGCTGGCGGAAGACCGCGACGCATTCGAGCGCCTGCTAGACCGCCTCAGCATCCCTAAGCCCCCTGGCCGAGCCGTGCGCTCGCTCTCTGAGGCGGTGGAAGTTGCGGAGGAGATCGGCTACCCCGTGCTGGTGCGGCCAAGCTTCGTGCTGGGCGGGCGGGCGATGGAGATCGTCGAAGAGGCGTCTCAGCTCCTGAATTTTTACCGGGAGGCCGAAGAGGCCAACCCGGGCCAGCCGGTTCTCATTGACAAGTACTTCCTGGGCGCCGAGGCCGAGGTGGACGTGATTTCCGACGGGGAAGTGACCCTGGTGCCCGGGATCATGGAGCACATTGAGCGCGCCGGAATCCACAGCGGCGACTCGATGGCAGTCTTCCCGCCGGTGAGCCTGGGGCCGAAGGTGGAGGCGCGCATCGTTGAGATCGCCCAGCTCGTGGCCCGCGACCTCAAGGTGAAGGGCATGATGAACATCCAGTTTGTTGTGCAGGGCGAGGAGGTTTATGTGCTGGAAGTGAACCCCCGCGCCAGCCGCACGGTGCCTTATCTCAGCAAGGTCACGGGTGTGCCGATGGTGCGCCTGGCCACCCGCTGCGCGCTGGGCGAGAGCCTGCGGGAGATGGGCTGGGAGTCTGGACTTTGGGTGCGCGAAGCCGGCGGCCCTCCCGCCGATTCTCCTGCATGGGGGCCGCAGGCGAAGGGCCGCATCATCTCGGCCGAAGACCACGCAGCGGGCCTCGCGCCAGAGCCGCCGCTTTACGCCGTGAAGGCTCCGGTCTTCAGCTTCCAAAAGCTGGCGATGGTGGAGCCGAGCCTGGGGCCGGAAATGAAGTCCACGGGCGAAGTGTTGGGGCTGGACGCCGACGTCAACCTCGCGATCTACAAGGCGCTGGTCGCCAGCGGCATTGACTTCAAGCCTCGGGGCCAGGTGATTCTGACCGTGGCGGACGCCGACAAGCCGGCCGCCGTCAAGATCGGGCGCCAGCTCAGCGACGCGGGATACCGGATCGGCGCCACGGGAGGCACGCATGAAGCGCTGACTCAGGCCGGAGTGCCCTGCGACAGGCTCGCGAAGCTCAACCAGGGCTCGCCGACCATTCTAGACCGGCTCTTCAAGGGCGAAGTGAGCCTGATGATCAACACGCCGGGGCCGGAGAGCCGGTCGGGCGATGGGGCACGCATTCGCCGGGCCTGCATTGAGATGGGCGTGGCGTGCGTCACGAGCATCGAGACCGCCCAGGCCCTCGCCAACGCTCTCCGCGCCTATGATGACCCCTCCTTGGCAAGCTGCCGCACCCTCGCCGAACACCTTGTCGGCCCGGGGTAAATTGTCGGGATGGCGGAAGAGCACGAGAGCGGACAGCCCTATGATGCGCCGCCGGACTTTTTTGCCGAAGCTTATGAATCCGGCGCAGCCCAGCCCCTTCGAGACTGGGGTGCGCCCGTTCAAGTGAATGTCGAAGGCGCTTTTCGAGCGTGCAGCGGCGAATCGGAGGAGCATTGCGTGGTGCTTTCCGACGGCATCGGCAAAATGGTCATCGTCATTGGCCGCGCCGAGTGGGTCTCCATCCGGCTGGCATTGGCCCAGCGGACCCATGACCGCCCGCTGACGCACGACTTCCTTCTGCGAGTGGTGGAGGCGCTGGACGCCGATGTTGACCGAGTGCTGATTGACGACGAGCAGAACGGCACGTTCTACGCGAAGGCCTATTTCGATCTTGAGGATGAGATCGTTGAGGTGGACTGCCGCCCCAGCGATGCGATGGCGCTCGCCATCCGCGCCCAGGCTCCGATCTTTGTCTCCAGCGGCCTGCTGTACCGCGACTAGAGCTTCAGATCAACCCAGACCGGCAGGTGGTCGCTGGAGCTGCGGCTCTTGCTGGCTTCGGTGAAGTGGATTTTGGCCGCGCCATTCATCTTTTGCGCAAGGCCAAGGGAGAGCAGGATTTGGTCGAAGAGCGCCTGCTTGATGCGGGCCTCGGTCGCGAAGTCGTAGTCACGGCCTCTCAGCCGGTCGTCTTCCGCCCGGGCGCCGGGCATTGTGGGGCCGTCGAAATAGTCCCGCACGCCCTGCGTGTAGTGGTCGGTGGCCCAAAGCTCATCAAAGGGGTTCTCCAGGAGTCTGCCGTTGTCGGCCCCTGCCGCCGCTTTCGGATCTCCGGTTTCCAGGATGTTGGCGGAGCGGTCGTCCGGGGTGTCGTTGAAGTCCCCGGCAATGATGACCGGGTTCGCCTGCGACTTCACCCACTCGGCCAGCTTGACGGCGGCCGCTTCGCGCTGGGGGTCCGTCGTCTTGCGCCCGCCGCGGCGGCTTTTGAAGTGGACCGAAACCACCTCGATGGCCTCTCCTTCGGCGCTCTCCACGGTGATCCAGAGCGCGTCTCGGCCTCCCGGGAAGGCGGATTCGTGGCTTGATTCAGGAAAGATCAGCCGGTTGTCCTTGAACTTGAGCGGACGGCGAATAGCGAATGCTAGTTCCTGGTCCTCGCCGGCGAGCTCGGCAATGGCAATGGCGTATTCCGGCCCGGCCAGCCTCTGCGCGGCCGCTCGGTCCTGAATTTCCTGTAGGGCCACCACATCGGCGTTGAGCTCGGCAAAGACGGCCTGCTTGGTTCGCCACTCTTCGGCGGTGGTCTCCTCGCCCATCCACTCCGCGTTCCAGCTCGCCACGCGCAGGCTGTCCGAGGCGGCCAGGGGCTCTTCGACCGGGGGAGCATCCCAGATGCAGGCCGCTGCCAGGATCACCGGAAAAACGGCGAGCCTGCCAAGATAGCAGTGTGCCGCGCAAGCCCACTTTGAGCCCCAGCCGCCTTTCAACTTACTTGGCATGTCCCGCCAAGTATCGCTGGACTTATGTGGACCCTCGGGGCAAATGGCGCCTGAAGGCCAAGAGCTACTACAGCTTTGGAACCAGCCTGCACAACGTTTTGCAGAGGTTCCACGACTCCGAGGACCAGGGGGTCACCACCACTCACGAGGCGCTGGCTGCGCTGGAGGAAAGCTGGATAGACGCAGGCTACGAGAGCCAAGACCACATGATGCAGGCGATGTCGGAGGGCAAGGAGCTGGTGGCGGGCTACCTGGACCGCGTGGCCGCCGCGCCCACCGGCGCCAAGTCCATCTACATCGAGAGGCTGCTGAGCCTGGACATGGGCGAATGGCGGCTGATTGGGCGGATTGACCGCGTGGACGAACAGCCCGACGGAAGCCTGGAGATCATCGACTACAAAACCGGCCGGGCATCGGTGACTGATGAGGAAGTGGCCGGAGACCTGGCGATGGGCATCTATCAGCTCTTGCTGGAGGACAAGCACCCGGAAACGCCGGTGCGGGCCACGATCTTGGCGCTTCGGACGGGCGATTCGGGCACGGCCTCACTTTCGCCCGAAGACAAGGATCAGCTTTTGGCCGACCTGCGCCTGCTGGCGGAGGAGATCTTGAATCGAGACTGGGACGAAGTGGAGCCCACCCCGAAGGCGCTCTGCCGGGGGTGCGATTTCCTGCCGCTCTGCCTCAAGCATCCGGGCTTTGAGCCGCCCGAGCCGGAATGATTCCCGTTCCGGCTTCGGAAAGCATCTGCGCGGCGGCAGCCTTCAGCTCATCGACAGTGACCTGGCGGAGCGCGGCGCCCAGCTCGTCCAGCCGGCCAGCCTGAGGGCTGAGCAGCCGGTTGTAGGCGAACCACGCCGACCGGTCGGCCAGAGTGGAGCCCATCGGGCCGCTCGGGCTCAGCCACATCACCTGGCTTTCGACCTGGCGGGTAAAGGCCGCCTCCGAGAGCCGAAGGGCGCGCTGCAGGCTGTCATCGTTCCAAGCCTCCACATCCGCCGAGACGGCTGCGGTGAACTTCTCCAGCACCTCGATGTCGTTTTCCGCCGGGGTGCGGAGCATCATCAGCCGCAGCTCCCAGCCCTTCTGGGTCGGCCAGAGCACCGCCTCTTGGCGGTAGCTGAGCCCCATCTCCCGCCGAAGGACGCGGAACAGGGTGCCCGATTTACCGGCGCCTAAGGCGAAGGCGGCGAGAATGCGGGCCGGAGCGTCGGGGGCATCGTTGCGGAATGCCTTGGCCCGCATCTCAAAGATGTTGACGCCCCCGGCGCTTTCGATGACGGGGAACGGGGCGGGGTCGAACCGGAGACCGCGCTCGGGCTGGCGGCTCTGATTGCGCTGGAGGGCACGGTCGAGCAGAGAGGCGGCGGCGGTGGGGTCCAGGTCTCCGGCGATGCCAAAGACCGTGTTCTCCTGCCGAAAGGCAAAGCGGTAGAGGTTGTCGACCTGGTCGGGCCGCAGGGTGGCCTCAGGCCAGGTGATGCCCGAAAGCGCGGCGGCGATGGGGTCACCAGGAGCGGCCGGCTGCTGGTCGATCAGCTTTTGCAGGTCGGTTTCGCGGAAGGTGACGCGGCCCAGCAGGGTGGCGATGCCGTCGATGGCGGCGTTCAGATTCGCGGGGCTGGCGCCGAGCTGAATCAGCATCATGTCGGGCAGGGTGACGACCTTGGGCGGAAGGCCGACTTCTAAGCCCATTCTTCCGAGCGAAGCCACGCGCCGCTTGGAGGCCTCTTCCTGCAGGGCAAGGCCCAAGACTCGCCAGGCGGCGGCCTCGCGGGCGGTGATGTCGGCAGGGGCTTTGACCCAGGCTTGGACGATGACGACGCCTGAGCCCTGCTCGGGGGTGAAGGCGGCGTTGAGCCCTTGGGGCTGAAGAAGGGCGGCGGCGAGGGCGATCATGATCCCTTCACCTCCAGAACGCGGCCCGGACGGAAACGCGGCATGGCGTTGCGGACGGACTGCCAAGTGAGGCGGTTGAGATCTTCGCGCAGGCGATGCACATCGTAGGTGGGGCTTTGCACGCTGAAGAGGCCTTGCATGGCGTCCAATTGGCGGGGGCTGCTGAGCATGTCGTTCACCCATCGCCGAAGCTGTTCGCGGCCCTGGAAGGCGTACCAGTTGGCCTCCTCGCCGCTCAGCCGGTCGATGGCCTCCAGCTCGGCGGGGTCGCGGTGCACCAGCGTGATGAATCCGCGCCAAAGCGAGGGGGGATAAATGACCGTGAGGCCCGGCTGCTTCTGGGCGAAGGCCATGGCGGCGGCGAACGCGGCGAGGCTGTCGGGGCTGTCGAGCCCTTCC
>JBGSIR010000264.1:0-1819 GCA_041742415.1 Fimbriimonadaceae bacterium
CCCGCCGAGCGCACGGGCGCCGAAACTCCGATATGCCCTCGCCGAGCCTTGTCGCGGCCCACAACGGCGTCCAGCAAAAAGGTCTTGCCGCTGGCCGCCTCGCCCATCACCGCCGCCATTTCTCCGCTGCGGATCTGGAACGTGGCCCGCTTTCCGCCGTCGGTGAGCGCAGCGTCTTCAAAGACGATGAGGTCGCGCTCGGGGCTCAAGGAAGAACCAGCAGCTCCTTGTTGAAGTGGGTGAGGATTTCGATGCCCGTCTCGGTGACCAGCACGTCGTCTTCGATGCGGACTCCGCCAAAGCCTTCGATGTAGACCCCCGGCTCCACGGTGAAGACCATGCCGGGCTCGAGCACATCCTCCGACCGGCCGCTCAATGAGCCCGGGTCGTGAACGTAGAGCCCGAGCCCGTGGCCCAAGCCGTGGCCGAAGTATTGGTCGAGCCCCTTGGCCCGCAGGGGGATGCGGCTGGCCTCGTCGATCTCCTTGCCGGTCTTGCCGGGCGCCATGGCGTCGAGGGCAGCGAGCTGCGCCTCCAGCACGGCCTCATAGATCTCGCGGGTGCGGTCGCTGGCCTCCTCCACCACAAAGGTGCGGGTGATGTCGCTGCAGTATCCGGCCAGGCGGCCGCCGCAGTCGATGGTCACAAAATCGCCGCGCTCCAGCTTCTTCTCGCTGGCCTTGCCGTGCGGCCGGGCGCTGTTGGCGCCGCTCACCACGATAGGCTCAAAGGCCAGCTCGGCGCGGTTTCGGCGATAGAAGAACTCGACTTCCAGGTGGATGCCGAACTCGGCAATGCCCGGCTGAATCAGGCGCTGGATGTGCTCCATGCAGGCATCCGCCAAGCGGCAGGCGTCGCGGATCTTGGCGATCTCGGCGGGCGACTTCACGCGCCGGATCTTTTCGGCTTGGCCGCTGAGCGGGCTCCAGACGACTTCGGGGTGATCCTTTTCCAGCGCGGCGCGGGCCGAGACAGTGATGGAGTCCTCAAACCCGCACTCCTTCACTCCGGCGTCGGCCAGAGCCTCATTCAGCAGGTCCACCATGCGCTTGGGCTGGCCGAAGGAGCGCTGCTCGAACTCCTCGCCCACCTCCTCGGCGGCCTGGATGGTGTAGCGGCTGTCGGTGAGGAACAAGGCGTGGTCGGGCGTGACCAGAACGCGGCCAAACGAGCCCGTGAACCCAGTGAGCCACTGAACGTTGAGCGGCGCGGAGACGAAGGCGGCGCCGATGCCGTCGCGGGCCAGCTCGGCGCGCAGTCTTTCCAAGGGAGATTTCATGGGCTTGTTTCCTGAATGCGGGTCATGGCCTGCAGGGCGAGGGTGTAGCCATAGCCGCCCAGGCCGACGATTTGGCCGACCGAGACCGGGCTGATGACGCTGTGCCGCCGGAACTCCTCGCGCTGGTGCACGTTGGAGAGGTGGACTTCGATGACCGGGAGGCGCACGCTGACCAGGGCGTCGCGCAGAGCATAGCTGTAGTGCGTGAAGGCGCCAGGGTTGATGATGATGCCATCCGCCCAGCTCCGATGCTCCTGGATGGCGTCGATGAGCACGCCCTCGTGGTTCGACTGCAGGATGCGCAGCTCGATGCCGAGCTTTTCGGCTTCGGCCTGGAGATCCTCGTCGATCTCGGCCAGGGGGCGCTTGCCATAGAGCTCCGGCTCGCGAAAGCCGGTGAGGTTGAGGTTGGGGCCGTGGAGCACGAGCACCCGCAAGGTCTGCGCCATCTGCCCGCCCAGATTACCGCCCGGCCACGCTTTGGTAGACGGACAGAGTCTTTTCGGCGGCGGCGCGCCAGGAAAAGGCGCCCAGCCGCTC
>JBGSIR010000265.1:0-7770 GCA_041742415.1 Fimbriimonadaceae bacterium
TTGGGCGATCGTCGCCTACGTTCGCGCGCTGCAGAAGGCGGCCGCGCCCGATGAGCCTCTGGGAGGCCTGGACCTTCCGGCTCCCGCCGCTGTCCCGGCTCCTGCCACGACTCCTGCTCCTGCTCCCCAAGGTGAGGTGACGGTTCAGTGACCCTGAGCGCAAACTTCCACCAGACCAGCCGCATCGCGGGTATCGTGATGCTCCTGGCGGGCGGCGCAGGGCTGGCTTCTGCCTTCGCGCAGGGCATGGAGAGCTTCATCCACGCCTACTTCTTTGGCTGGCTGGTCTTCACGGGCGCCGTCTTCGGCTGCACCGGGCTCCAGCTTCTGCACCACGCCACCCGCGCCAAGTGGAGCGCTCCGCTCCTGCGCATCTGGGAGGCCGGCGGCGGCCCCGCCATGCTGGCCCTGAGCCTCATCGGGTTCATCCCGATCGTCCTCAACGGACCGATGCTCTACGAATGGCTCGACCCGGCCAAGATCGCCGGCGACAGCGTCTATGAGCACCGCAACAACTTCTTTGGCCTCCCCTGGATCACCCTCCCGTTCTGGGTGGGCCGATCTGTAGCCTACTTTGCCATCCTCATCTTCCTCTCCTGGCGCATGAGCTCCTGGCTGAAGACCGAGGAGAAGACTCGGGACCCCAAGTGGAGCCAAAAGCGGCACAACCTCGCCGGTTGGGCGCTGGTGCTTTACGTGATGGTCGTCAACTTCGCCATGACCGACTGGGCGATGAACCTCGGGGCCGACGGCCACTGGTTCAGCACCATCTATGGCGTCTGGCTGATGATCGGATTCATCATCTTCGCCCTGGCATTCTCCATCGTCATCTTCACCAACCAGTCCAAGCGCGAGCCCTACATCAAGGTGGCCGGGCCAGACATGTTCAAGGACCACGGGCACCTGCTCATGGCCTTCATCATGATCTGGGCGTACTTCAGCCTCTCGCAGTACCTGATCATCTATTCGGGCAACATCCCCGAGTTCACTCAGTACTACCTGAGGCGGAATGAGAACGGCTTCGGCATCTTTGCCGCGGTGATGCTGGTCATCCACTTCTTCATCCCCTTCCTGCTGGTGATGCAGCCCCACATCAAGCGCTCGGCCAAGGCCCTGGGCTGGCTGGCGGGCTACATGCTGGTGATGCGCGTGCTGGACATGTACTTTGTGGTCGTGCCCGCGCTGCGCGAGAAGGGAACCGTCATTCCCAGCCTCGCAGAAGCCGGCGCTCCGCTGGCGTTTGTCGGCCTGTTCGTTCTCATGTTCTCGGTTTTTGTGACCCAGGCCCCTCTGCTCACGGAGACTCACCCCTCCGAGAACCCCGACGCCCCGGAAGGAGAACCTGCCCATGTCTGATCATCACGCCAAGCTGGACCACGACGACGACCGCAGCCTCTCGGAAGAGATGGGCTTCGAAGTCCGCGACATGGACACCGCGATGGCCGGGAAGGCTGCCGTGTGGTTCTTCGTCTTCGTGGGCGTCATGCTGGCCATCTCGGCGGGCTCCATGATCGCCATTCGCGCCTTTGAAGGCCCGAGCGGCGCCACGGACGAATTCCGCCGCCTGCCCGAACAGCCGAACCCTCTGCTGCAGAGCAACGCCACGGCCTGGCAGGACATGGTTGACCTTCGCGCCAAAGAGGAGGCCGGGTTGAAAGCCGAAGGCGATGAGCCTGTGCTGGAGATCCCGATCGACGAGGCCATGAAGGAAATCGCCGCTGGCCCAGCCCGAACGAGCGCTGCCCCTGCTCCTGCCCCACAATCAAGCGAGGAAGGCTCCTAAAATGCGCGCGCTTGCTTCTTTCGTCCTGATCGCCGCCGCGGCGGCCTCGATGGCTCAGTTCTACGGCCCCGGCAAATATGACCGGACCGTGCCGGGCCAAGGGCGCATTGCCTCGGGCGAGCAGTCCGGCGTGCGGGTGGACCAGAAGCTCGGCGACAAGCTCCCGATGAACCTGGAGATGAAGGACGAGACCGGCCGCGAAGTGCGGCTCGGCGAGCTCTTCCGCGGACGCCCGGTTCTCCTTCTTCCCATCTTCTTCGAGTGCCCCGGAATCTGCACCCAGGAGCTGAACGGCCTCGCCGATGCCCTGAGCAGCCTCAAGGCGCCCAACGATGAGCCCGGCAAGAACTTCGACGTTCTGGTCTTCAGCATCGAGCCCAAAGAGACCCCCCAGATGGCCGCCGCCAAAAAGGAGACCTATGTGGGGCTCTATGAGGACATGGCCAAGGACAAAAAGGCGCCGCGCGAGAACACCGAAGACGGCTGGCGGTTCCTCACGGCCACTCCCGACGTGGTCGAAGAGCTGACTCAGGCCATCGGCTTCAACTATCGCCGCGACGAAAAGGGCAACATCGTGCACCCCGCTGCGCTGGTCGTGGCCACTCCCGAAGGCGTCATCTCCCGCTACTTCCTCACCACCGAATACGCCCAGCGCATCCTGCAGGCAAGCATCCAGCAGGCGGCCGGCGAGCAGGTGGGCGAGCGGCAGCAGCCCATCAACTTCCTCTCGTGCATCACGCTTGACCCCATGACGGGCCAAGTGTCGGTGAACATCCTCAACACCGTCCGCCTGGGCGGAATCCTGACCATGGCCATCCTGGCCGTCTCCCTTTTTGTGATGAACCGCAGCCGCAAACGCATGCTGAAGACCCTGGAGAAGAAAGCGTGAACTTCAACTGGCCTTACCCCGTCCGCCCCGAAGCGGCGTCTGAGAATGCAGTCGAATATGACTGGATCTTTGGCGTGATCTCACTGCTGACGGTCGTCTTCACCGTTGCGGTTGTCATCCTCGTCGCGTGGCTCGCTCTTCGATACCGCAAGGGCTCGCTGGCCAGCCGAAAGAACCCGCTCTATCACAGCAACCTGCTGGAAATGATCTGGACCGTAGGCCCGCTCGCCATCGCGTTGGTGATCTTTGTCTGGGGATCGGTCTACTACATCCGGCAGCGCACCATGCCCAAAGACGCCTACGACGTCTTTGTCATCGGCAAGCAGTGGATGTGGCACACCCAGCACATGAACGGCATTCGCGAGAACAACGAGCTGCACATTCCGGTGGGCCGGCCCGTGAAGCTCACCATGATCTCGCAGGACGTCATCCATGCCTTCTATGTCCCCGAATTCCGGGCGCAGTTCCAGGTGGTGCCGGGCCGCTACACCCAAATGGCCTTCACCCCCACTAAGCCAGGCACCTACAAGATGCTCTGCGCCATGCACTGCGGCACCAAGCATTCCGAGATGGTGGGCTATGTGCATGTGCTGAGCGAGCAGGACTTTGCCCTTTGGCAGGAGACCGGCGGCAACCGCGAAAAGACAGTGGCCGCAACGATGGCCGACAAGGGCCGCCAGGTGTGGGCCGAAAAGAACTGCGGAAGCTGCCATGGCGCGGTGAACAACCAGCGCGCCCCCAGCCTCAACGCCCTCTATGGCAAGAGCCGCACCTTCAGTGATGGCACAAAAGCCACCGCCGATCTCGACTACATCCGCAGCTCCATCCTGAACCCCTACGACAACCTCGTGGCGGGCTATGAGCCGCTGATGCCGGCCTATCAGGGCCAGCTCACCGAGGTCGAGGTGCTTGCCCTCACTGAATACATCAAGACTTTGGGAGTCACCGGCGATGCGCCCGTGGCCCCCGCCCCTGGCGTCACGGCGCCTGCTCCCCCGCAGGCAACCAACGGCCAGAACGCCACCGACATTGCCAACAAGCAGCAGTCGGGTGGCGCGCCTCAATACGACGAGGCCAGCACGAGGAGATAAATGAGCGCAGCCGTCCAAGAACCCCCGCAGAGCGATGAGCAGCAGCCGCGTAAGAATTTTCTGAACGCGGACCACACGATCAAGTCGTGGCTGCTCACGGTCGACCACAAGCGCATCGGCATGATGTACTTGCTGGGCGTCACATTCTTCTTCTTCCTGGGAGGAATTGCGGCCGCCATGATCCGCGCCGAGCTCACCAGCCCGCGCGGCGGCCTGATGTCATCCGAGTTCTATAACAAGACGTTCTCGGCCCATGGCATCTTGATGATCTTCTTCTTCTTGATTCCATCCATCCCGGCCACCCTCGGCAACTTCCTGCTGCCGCAGATGATCGGGGCAAGGGATCTCGCGTTTCCACGCTTGAACCTCGCAAGCTGGTACGTCTACATGATCTCCGGCATCATCGTGCTCATCGCGATGCTCACTGGCGGCGTCAGCGCAGGCTGGACGTTCTACGTTCCGCTCAGCAGCAGCTACACCAACGACCAAGTCGCCCTCACCCTCGTGGGCCTCTTCCTCAGCGGCTTCAGCTCGATCATGACGGCGGTGAACTTCATTGCCACCATCCACAAGATGCGCGCGCCCGGCCTCACCTGGTTCCGGCTCCCGCTCTATGTGTGGTCGCACTACGCCACGTCCATCATCATCATCCTGGGCACCCCGGTCGTCGCCATCACGCTCTTCCTGGTCGTCATGGAGAACGCCTTTGGCTTCGCCATCTTCGACCCCGCGCGCGGCGGAGACCCGGTGCTCTTCCAGCACCTCTTCTGGTTCTACAGCCACCCGGCGGTCTACATCATGGTGCTGCCCGGCATGGGCGTCATCAGCGAGATCATCACCTGCTTCAGCCGGCGGGCGATCTTTGGCTACAAATTTGTGGCCTACAGCTCCATGGCCATCGCCCTGGTCGGCTTCCTGGTGTGGGGCCACCACATGTACATCTCCAGCCAGAGCACCTATCTGGGCATCGCGTTCTCGCTGCTCAGCTTCCTGGTCGCCATTCCATCGGCGGTCAAGGTGTTTAACTGGTCATTGACCATGTACAAGGGCTCGGTGCACTTCAGCACGCCCATGATCTATGCCCTGGCCTTCATCGGCCTGTTCGTCATCGGCGGCCTCACCGGCCTCTTCCTGGCGAGCGCGGGCACGGACATCCACCTCACCGGCACCTACTTCATCGTCGCGCACTTCCACTATGTCATGGTGGGCGGCTCGATCGTGGCGTTCCTCGGCGGAATCCATTTCTGGTGGCCCAAGATGACCGGCAAGCTCTACTCAGAATACTGGGGCAAGTTCAGCGCCATTGTCATCTTCGTCGGGTTCAACCTCACGTTCTTCCCGCAGTTCATCCTCGGATATCTGGGCATGCCCCGACGCTATCACTACTATGACTTTGCGCCGGAGTGGCAGTTCTATCACATCCTCTCCACCGCAGGCTCCAGCATCCTCGGCTTCGGATTCCTCCTGCCGGCGATCTACCTGACGCACTCCTTCTTGAAAGGCAAGCGCAGCCCCCACAACCCCTGGGGCGCCCGCGGCCTGGAGTGGACCCATGTGGCCACCCCGCCCATCACGGAGAACTTCAGCGAGCCGGTTGTGGTCAATTTCGACGCCTATGCCTATGACCCCGAAGCCGACGCCATCGAAGGCCTGCCCGAAGAGGAGCAGCAAATCATCCTGGCCGGCGGCACGACCAAGAAGGAGGAGCTGCTCTAATGTCGGCGCACACCCTTGAAAAGCACGACGGCGAAGAAGTCTATTTCCAGTTTGAGGACATCGATCAGCAGCAGGAAACCTACATCGTTGGCATGTGGTCGTTCCTGGTCACCGAAGTCATGTTCTTCGGGGCGATGTTCCTCATCTACACGCTCTATCGCTGGAACTACCACATCGACTTCTACATCGTGCACAAGTCGCTGAGCTGGATGTGGGGAGGAATCAACACCTTCATCCTTCTCGTCAGCTCGTTCGCGATCGCCGCCGCGGTCCACTTCGCCATGAAGAAGGACAAGGCCAAGCAGCTCATGTGGCTCACGGTGACCCAGGTTTGCGCGGTCGCGTTCCTGGCCATCAAGTTCAGCATCGAGTGGCCGGAAAAGTTCAGCCACGGGCTCATCCCCGACGGCGCCTTCCAGCAGAACTACACGGCCTATGCGCTTGAGAAAGGCTACGGCGCCATGCCCGACATCGCCCGCATCTTCTACAGCCTGTACTTCACCATGACAGGCCTGCACGCGCTGCACATCATCATCGGCATCGGCATCATCGGCGTGCTGATGTACAAGATTTGGAAAGACGACAAGATCATCACCGACTACATCCCCACAGAAATGGTGGGCCTGTATTGGCACTTTGTCGACCTCGTCTGGATCTTCCTTTTCCCCCTCTTCTATCTCATTCCGGCCTAAGGAGCATCATGAGCAGCAACGGATCTCACTCGCATTCGCACGAACCCATCCCCATGAGCAAGCTCGTGAGCAACATGATCATCTTGGCGATCCTCATGGTGCTCACCATCGTGGCCGGCATGCTCCCCACCTGGGTGCCCAGCCTCTATGAGCCGCTGAAGAATGCCTGGTTCATCACCAACACCGTCGCCGTGGGCATCGCCTGCTGGAAGGCGTACCTCGTGGTGAGCGTCTTCATGGGCGTGCGCTATTCCACCAAGCTCGTGAAGTTCTATGCCATCGGCGGCTTCGTGTGGTTCCTCATGCTCTTCCTCATCCTTTTCGACTACATCGCGCGGCCCCAGGGCGGCGACGTTGCGGTGGGCTGGGAGCCGGCGGCTGCAACAGCGCTGCAGGGCTCATACACCGTGAAGGAAGGCGAGGAGCCTCCGGTGGTTCTCCCCGGCCGGGTGCGCTATGGCGACTACCTAAACCCAGAGCCCCACAAGGTGAAGCACAAAGAGGGCGAAGGCGGCCACTAAGGCTGGCTGAGCCGCGAAAGCTCTTCATGCGCCCAGGCCGCAATGGCCTCGGGCGCATCTTTTTTGTCCCAGGTGCGTGGCTCGCCCCAGCGGGCAATCAGCGCCGGATGCCGCCCGGGCAGAATCTTCTTGTCGTCGGCGGGCTTCCAAAGATCGGTGTTCACCAGCCCGCAGGGTATCATCGGCGCCCCGGTGCGCCGAGCCAGCAGCCCAAACCCCGCCTGCAGCGGCTGCACCCCTGGCTCCTTCATCACGCCGCCTTCGGGAAAGATGCCGACCGCGCCGCCATTCACCAGCACCGCCTCGGCCGCCTTCAGCGCGGCGCGGTCGGCGGAGCCCGGCTTCACCGGAATCGTGCCGTACCAGCGCATAAACCTCGCGAGGTTGGGGTCTTGGTAGAGCACATCCCAAGCCATAAAAGTCACATGCCGCTTGAGTGTGAAATTGAGAAAAGGCGGGTCCAGCGTGCTGCGGTGGTTGGCGATGATGATGAGCGGGCCATCAAGCGGCGCCCTCTCCACCCCCGGCGCGCTCCATCCGCCGTGCTTCCGCAGGATGCCGCCGAAGATCGGCCGCATCGCCAAATGCGCCGCCGTCCGCACCTCCCATCTGCTCAAAGCCGGTCCAGCGCAGTCTGCGCTGCCTCGGGATAGGCGATGGCCTCCAGGTCCAGCACCCGCTCGGCCAGGCTCTCGGGCGTGTCGCCGGGCAGCACGGGGCAGCGCTTCTGAAGGATTACTGCGCCCTCGTCATAGCGCTCGCTGACGTAGTGCACCGTGCACCCGCTCTCCGCCTCGCCCGCCGCGATCACAGCTTCGTGAACATGGATGCCATACATCCCCTTGCCGCCAAACTTGGGCAGCAGCGCCGGGTGGATGTTGAGGACACGGTTCGGAAATGCCTCCACCACCGCGCCGGGCAGCAGGGTCATGTATCCCGCCAGGCACACCAAATCCATCCCGGCCAGCAAGGCCAGCAGCCGCTCGGCATAGCCATCGTCTCGGTGGTTCAGCACCTCCACGGGCACGCGCAGGGCCTCCGCCCGGCTCACCGCCTTGGTCCCCGCCCGGGGCGAGAT
>JBGSIR010000266.1:0-1731 GCA_041742415.1 Fimbriimonadaceae bacterium
CGAGCGCCACGCCGACTTCGCGCCAGATGTCGATGGCCACCGCGTCTCCGGCGTCGGCCGCTTCGGTCAGCAGCTTGGGAGTCAGCCGGCTCAAGTCGCCCTCCACCATGTTCCAAAGCGCCGTTTTTCGGCCCCGCTGGATGCGGTGGCGGGCGCGCTGGATGATGGCGTCGCGGCGGCAGTAGGCCTCCAATGCGCCGTAGCTCCCCGCATTGCAGTCGAGGCCGCCCTGGCGGATAAGCACATGCCCCAGCTCTCCGCCCATCTTGCCGCCTCCGAGCAGCAGAAGCGGCCCGGTGGCGGCGCCCATCACCGAGCCAGGCCCCAGCACGACTCCGCCGCCCACGCCCGTGCCGACGGTGAGCAGAACAAGGCACTGCGCTTTGTTTTCGCCCGCTCCAAATCGATACTCGCCCAAAGCGGCGCAGTTGGCGTCGTTGCCCAGAAGCACAGGGCAGCCAAACTGCGCGGCCAGCGCTGAGCGCACATCCACATTTCGCCAGCCATAGGCCACGCCGTCGCGGGTCTCGGCGAAGTTCGGCGCCCAGATCACCCGGCCCACGGCATCATCCACATGGCCGGGAAGCGCGATGCCAATGGCCTCGGGCTTCCTGCCTTCGCAGGCCTCCTCCACCGCCTGCGAGAGGGCCTCCAATGTGCGCTCTTGCCCCTCCTGCCCGAAGGATGGCCGGCTGAGAAGGGGCCCCTGCAGCGAGCCGTCGGCGGCCACAGCCTGCGCCCGCACATTTGTTCCGCCCAAATCAACTCCCACAACAAAGCCCATCACGGGCTATTCTAACGATCGACCGCTGCGATCTTGCCAATATTGGACCCAAGGTGAATTCATCAGGGCTCCGAGCATCGTAGGCAAGATTGCAGCGCCGCATACTAACGGAGGAGGATGGGGAACATCTTCGCCTCCGGGGCATTGCGCCAACGGGAAGAACCTATCGTGCAGAGGGAAATGAGCAAAGCATCACAGACGGCCGCCGCCATTGCGAGCGAGCTGAACAAGCTGATCGTGGGCAAGGAGGATGCGGTGCAGAAGGCCGTTGTCGCTCTGCTGGCCGGCGGACACCTGCTGATTGAGGACGTGCCTGGAGTGGGCAAGACCACCTTGGCCAAGGGAATTGCCCGCAGCATCGGCGGCGACTTCAAGCGCATTCAGTTCACGCCCGACCTGCTGCCCAGTGACATCAGCGGCACCTCCGTCTTTCTGCAAAACCGGGGCGAATTCGAGTTCCGGCCAGGACCGCTCTTTTCCAACGTCCTGCTCGTGGACGAAGTGAACCGCGCCACCCCCAAAACTCAGAGCGCCCTGCTGGAAGCCATGGAGGAGCGCCAGGTGACCGTGGACGGAAACACACGCGCTCTTCCCTCCCCCTTCTTCGTTCTGGCCACCCAGAACAACGTTGAGATGACCGGCACCTATCCCCTGCCGGAAGCGCAGCTCGACCGGTTCTTTGCCCGCGTCTCGCTGGGCTATCCCGACCGCGATTCTGAGATGCGCGTGCTTTTGGACCAGCAGGACCACCACCCGATTGAAGACATGAAGCAGGCCGTGACCCTGGAAGACCTGCTCACCGCGCAGCGAGAGGTGCGGGCGATTCCGGTGCACGACAAGGTGCGCGCCTACCTCGTGGACGTGGTGCGCGCCACCCGCGACAACGCTCAGCTTCTGTTGGGAGCCAGCCCGCGCGGCTCGCTCTATCTGCTGCTGGGAGCCCAAGC
>JBGSIR010000267.1:0-3397 GCA_041742415.1 Fimbriimonadaceae bacterium
TCCCAAGCTGGTGAGCGCGTTGGGCGGCTATCACGGCAAGACCCTCGGCGCCCTTTCGGTGACTCCCAAGGCCAAGTATCAAGACCCCTTCCGGCCGCTGCTGGCGGATGTGGCTTCGGTTCCTTTTGGTGATGTCTCGGCCTTGGCGGACGCCATCGACGGCGAGACCGCGGCCTTTATTGTCGAGCCCGTCCAGGGCGAGGGCGGCATCCATCTGGCGCCGGAGGGCTATTTGGAAGAGGCGCGGCGCATTTGTGATGAGGCCGGCGCTTTGCTCATCGTGGATGAGGTGCAGACGGGCCTGGGCCGCACCGGCCCCTTCTTTGCCACTCCCGTCGAGCCCGACTTGATGTGCCTGGGGAAGGCTCTGGGCGGGGGCGTGATGCCTCTCGCCGCCGTGATGGGCAAGCGCTGGATTTGGGAAAAGGTCTTTGGCGAAAATCCGCTGGCCCATACCTCCACCTTTGGCGCCAGCCCGATCGCCTGCTCGGCGGGGCTCGCGGCGGTGGAAGGGTGCCTGGCTGCGTCGGCAAACGGCGCCGAAGTGGGCGCCTGGCTTTTGGACGAGCTGCAGGCTCTGGCAGAAGCCAGTCCGCTGCTGGTGGAGGCGCGGGGCCGGGGCATGATGATCGGCGTGGAATTTGCCGCCGATGAGCTGGCCGAGCTGACCGTGGCGCAGATGATTCCGCGCGGCCTTCTGGCGGCCTACACCCTGAACAACCCCCGCGTGATGCGCTTTGAGCCGCCGCTGATCATGACGATGAATGAGGCTCGGCAGGCCGTGGAGATCTTTGCGGAGTCGGTGGCGGCGGTGCAGGCGATCTTAAAGGACCTCGGTCTGGAGCCATAAGGCGGACTCTTAGCGGCTTAGACCCCGCACTCTGTGAACCTGCGCAGGTACAGTCTTGTCCCGCTCATGGCCTCCTCGCTTCCCACCCTCGTCATTGTGGGGCGTCCGAATGTCGGCAAGAGCACCCTGTTTAATCGCATCGTTGGCATGCGCATCTCGGTGGTGCAGGACACCCCCGGCGTCACTCGCGACCGCATCTATGCCGAAGCCACCGTTGGCCGGCGCCGCTTTATGGCCGTCGACACCGGGGGCATCCTCTTTAGCGATGATGATCCGCTGATTGAGCAGATTCGCGTTCAGGCCGAAGTGGCCGTGGCCGAAGCCAGCGCCGTCCTCTTTATGGTGGACGTGGAGAGCGGACCGACGGCCCCCGACTGGGAGCTCGCTCATCGCCTTCGGCAGCTCAAGGTTCCGATGTTCCTGGTGGCCAACAAGGCCGACAACCCGGGGCGCGTGCTGGAGGCACAGGAGTTTGCCTCGCTGGGCATGGGTCCGGTTCACGCGGTGAGCGCGGTGCACGGCCACGGCGTGGACGACCTGCTGGAGGAGGCGCTCAAAACTTTCCCCAAGGACCTCGGCGAAGACGAGGGGGGCGAGCTGCGGCTGGCCATCATCGGCCGCCCCAACGTGGGCAAGTCTTCGATGCTGAACGCCTTCAGCCGAGAGGACCGAAGCATCGTCAGCAGCATCCCCGGCACCACGCGGGACACCATCGACAGCTTTGTCACCTGGCAGGGCCGCGCAGTGCGGCTCATCGACACGGCGGGCATTCGGCGCCGGGGCAAGGTGCAGGGAAGCATTGAGTACTACATGGTGCTCCGCGCTCAGCGCGCCCTGCAGCGGGCCGAGTGCGCCCTGCTGGTGGTGGACGGCATGGAGGGCCTGACCGATGGCGACAAGCGCGTGGCGCAGATGTCGTTTGAGATGGGCAAGCCTCTGGTGATTGCGGTGAACAAATGGGATCTGCGCGAGCCGCCGGCCGGCAACCTGGGCCAGGCTTCGATGATCAAAAAAGACTTCAAGCGCATCGTCGAAGGTGAACTGCCCTCGGTGGGATATGCGCCGATCATCTTCACCAGCGCTCAGGAAAGAGCCGGCCTGAATGGCGTGATGAACGCCGTCTTCCGTGCGGTGGAAAACTGGAACCTTCGCATCCCCACGGGCCCGCTCAACCGCTTGGTTCAAGACGCGATCTTTGACAAGCCTTTGACAAGAAAGGGCAACCCGGTGCGCATCAAGTTTGCCACCCAGCCCGAGACCTGCCCACCCACAATCATCCTCTTTGCCAACCATCCCGATCTGGTGCACTTCAGCTATCTGCGCTATATCGAAAACCAGATCCGCAAGAAGCACCCGATGGAGGGAACCCCCATTCGGATGCACGTTCGCGGCGCGAAAGAGAAAGACTAGACGGCCAGGCCGGGTAAAAGCTCGGCATGGAAACCGTTTTTCAGCGCGAGTCAGGATTGGGGTTCGAGGAGACGGTGGAGGCCCTGAAGGCCTCCGCCGTGGCGCACAAGTGGGGTGTCTTGGGGGGATATGCATTCGACGAGATCCTCGCCTCCAAGGGCTTTCCGCAGACCGAAAGGTTTGTGAGCATCGACATCTGCGCTCCGGCGCACGCCAATGCGGTGCTCGCCAAGCAGCCCTTGGCCGGACTCTGCATGCCCTGCGCCTTGCTGGCCTATTCGAAGGCGGGCAAGGTGCACGTGGCGGCGGTGCGGCCCAGCGCGGCTCTGCCGCAGATGTTTGGCGACGCTTCGGCCATTGCCGAGACGCTGGCGGCCGTGGATGCTGAGCTTGAGGCGATCTTGAGTTCGGCGCTGGCTTAGCGGCTAAGGCGCCAGGTTCTCGCCTTCATAGGCGGGATAGCCGACCGCCTCGTAGAGCTCTGCGCGGGTGGACATTTTGTCCATCCAGCCCGCCTGAGTGCCGGTCTCCAGAAGGTCACCGTAAAACTCTTCCAGCCGCCGCATCATCACGCGCAGGGCGGTGACGGGGAAGATGACCAGTTGATAGCCCAGCTCCTCAAACTCCTTGGCAGAGATGAGGGGAGTTTTGCCGAATTCGGTCATGTTGGCCAGCAGCGGCGCATCGCCGAGGGCGGCGCGAAAGGCTGCGAATTCTTCCTTGCTTGTCAGGCCTTCGGGGAAGACGGCGTCGGCGCCAGAGTCCAGGCATCTTTTGGCGCGGTCGATGGCGGCCTCCATGCCTTCGACTCCCCGGGCGTCGGTGCGGGCGATGATGAGGAAGCTGGGGTCGCGCTTGGCCTCGACCGCCCGCTGAACCTTGATGGCCATCTCTTCGGCGGGAATCAGCTCTTTGCCCGCCAAGTGGCCGCAGCGCTTGGGCATCACTTGGTCTTCGATGTGGATGCCCGCCAGCCCGGCGCGCTCCATTTCGATGACGGTGCGGCGGGTGTTCCACTCTCCGCCAAAGCCGGTGTCGGCGTCGCAGATGAGGGGGATCGGCGCCGCCTGGCAGCTCCGGGCCGCCACGCCGGACATTTCGTCCAGGCTGAGCAGGGCAATGTCGGGGGCTCCGAGC
>JBGSIR010000268.1:0-2092 GCA_041742415.1 Fimbriimonadaceae bacterium
AGGCAAGGGCGAGCACGGTGCGCGAGCAGCCGAGCCGGGCGGCCATCTCATCCATTGTCGCCAAAAGTGAGGCGCGGTGCTCGCTGTCTCCGGCTTCGCCGCCGTCTCCCAGCCAGCCGCCGCCCAGGGGGCTCCAGGCGAGAGGGGTGATGCCTTCGGAGAGGCATTGGCTCAGCGTGCCGTCCTCCAGGCAGGCCAGTCGACCGAGGTGAATCTCAACCTGATTCACCACGAGCGGGAAGGGAAGCGCGGCCTGGAGCGCGGTGAGCTGGTCGGGGCGGAAGTTGCTCACGCCAAAGAAGCGCACTTTGCCCGCCGCCTGCAGCTCCAGAAAGGCTTCGGCGATCTCGTCGGGGTCCATCAGCTCATCGGGGCGGTGGAGCTGGTAGAGGTCGATGGCCTCCACGTTCAGCCGCTGCAGGCTGCCTTCGCAGCTCTCCAAGATGTATTCGCGGCTGAAATCGTAGCGGTGGGGCGCCAGTGGGCCCGAGTCGCCGGCCCAGCGGATGCCGCACTTGGTGGCGATGATGGTCTGCCGCCGAAGCTCGGGAGAGTCCTTGAGCATTCGCCCGTGAATCTCCTCGCACAGCCGGTTGCCATAGATGTCGGCGTGGTCAAAGAGGGTGTAGCCCGCGTCGTAGGCGGCGGCGAGGGCGGCTTGGCCTTTGCCGTCGTGCTCGGGCAGAAAGTCGTCGCGGCTCCAGACCGAGCTGATCCGCATGGCGCCATAGGAAAGAACGCTGACTTCCAGGCCGGTCTGACCAAGAGCTTGAGTGCGCATTCCGCGATTGTAGCGGGACTTCACTCCCCGGCGGGGGGCGCCGCCTGTTTTTTCGCCTCGACCCATCGGGCGGCCACCTCGTTGGCCTCGATCTCCAGCGGCGCCTTGTCGTGGCTCATGTGGCGGGCGTACTGCCACACGAAGGCCAGGGCATAACGCACGGTGTTCCCGCCGAAGTATTCGCGCTCCTGCAAAAAGTGGTGATGCTCATGCGCCCGCCAGAAGTCGTTTCGCAGGTAGCGCTCCCAGGTCTCCTCGCGGGCGATCCAGACGGTCTGAGCCAGCACAATCGCGTAGCCGCGCCACAGAAAGAGGCGCGTCCAAAGGGCTCCCACCCGGCAGCGATAGCCTTCAGGATCCTGCCGCTCCTTGCCCCAGAGCCATTGGTTGAATCCGCCTGCCTTTCGCGGGGGCTGCCGGACCATAATCAAATTATGGCTCTTCGTCACCAGGCTCCCCCCGGCACCCACGACCTGACGCCGGCCGAAACCGCGGTCTGGCGGCAGGTCGAGGCCCGGTTCGCGGCCCTGGCCGAGAGCGCGGGCTACGGCGAAATCCGCACCCCGGTGCTGGAGGACTACGGCCTCTTTGTCCGCACCAGCGGAGAAGGCAGCGAGGTCGTGAGCAAGCAGATGTACGCCTTCGACGACCTGGGTGGGCGGCGCATGGCGATGAAGCCCGAAGGCACCGCCCCGGCGATGCGAGCCTTCCTGGAGCGTCGGCTCGGCGAGGCAGGCCTTCCCGTTCGGCTGTGGTACTTCACGCCCTTTTTCCGCTATGAGAGCCCCCAAAAGGGCCGCCAGCGGCAGGCGCATCAGTTCGGCCTGGAGCTCATCGGCCCCGCCCACCCTGCCGCAGACGCGGAGATCATCGAGCTCACCAGCCTCTTTTATCGATCCTGGGGGCTCCCCGACATCGTGGTGAAGCTGAACTCCATCGGCCGCGAGGAGACCCGCCAGCGCTATCGCGACGCGCTAATGGCTTACCTGGAGCCGTGGCTCAAGGGGCAGTCCACCGAGGAGCAGGAGAAGGCGATGCGGAATCCCCTGCGCCTCTTTGACCGTAAGGAGGATGCGATTCAGATGCTGATGAAGGACGCCCCGCTGGTCACCGAGCACCTGGAGGATGCCTCCCGGGCCAGCTTTGAGGAGCTGCAGGCCATCTTGACCGAATCCGGCACGCCCTTTGAGCTGGACCCGCGCATCGTGCGCGGCCTGGACTATTACACCGACACTGTCTTTGAGGTGCAGAGCATGGCGCTTGGCTCGCAGTCGGCGCTGTGCGGCGGCGGGCGCTACGACGGCCTCATCG
>JBGSIR010000269.1:0-2165 GCA_041742415.1 Fimbriimonadaceae bacterium
CGAGGCTTTGGAGAAGGCGCTGAGCCGACGGCTGAAGCTGACGGCGCGCGCGGTGCGGCTGGAGACACCGGGGCTGGCCAACGATCTGGACTCAGCCGAGCATTTCTGGATCTTTCAGGCGGATTCCTGATCGTCGCTCCACTCGCGCCATTCGCGCATCGCGAAGCGGTGGGTGAGCCAGCCGTTGGCGGCCATGAGCGCGCTGCCGGCCAGGTACATCACGGCCAGGAAGGGCTCGCGGGTTTGGCCGGGGTCACGGATGAAATCGTCGCCGCGGATGAGACCGAGAACCGCCAGCACCAGCAGAGCGGCGGCCACCCACATGAAGCTGTTGCGCCAAAGGCGGGGCTGGCTGCGCTTTTTCTCGCCCTTGGCCATCGTTGAAAGAAGGTACCCCGCCGGTCAGGCGCGGATATCCACGACACGGCCCTTGGACTCGGCCATGTTCATGAGCTGGCGCGCCTGGTCCTGCTGGCCTTCGAGCACCTTTTTCAGCATGCTCACCTGGACCTTCTGCCGGACATGGTCGGCGGGAGCCGTCACCGGGGCTGAGGGCGCCGAAATGTTCACATTCTTCACTTCGGCGCCCAAATGCGAATCTTTAGGCTCGCGACCGAGAAACGCCGCGGCGAACCACGATTTCTCTCAGGAGGCGTCGGCCGCGGTGGATGCGGCTGCGCACCGTGCCGATGGTGGTGTTCTGCTGGTCGGCAATCTCCGCATAGCTCATTCCTTCCAGATCGCACAGCTCGATGGCCGAACGGTAGACGTCGGGCAGCTCGTCGAGAGCGCGGTAGAGCTCGGTGACGAATTCTTCCCGCAGGATGTCGTCCTCGGCCGAGGGGGACTCATCAGCCACAGGAATCTCCTGCACTTCCCCATCGCTGGGGCTCACCATGCTGTTCAGGCTTTCGGCGCGGCGAATCGGGTTGTCTCGGCGGCGCATGTCCAGGTAGGCGCGCTGCATGATGCGAAGCAGCCAGTTGAGGAACGGCCGGCCCGGCATATAGCTGTCGAAGCCGCGCCAGGCCTTCAGGTAGGTCTCCTGAAGCAGGTCCTCGGCCTCTTGGCTGTTTCGCGTGAGCTGAAGGGCCATCGAATAGGCGCGGCGCTCGGTTTCGTTGCGCAGCCGCTCGAACACCTCGGATCGGTCCTGCACATAACCGACATGCGGGGCGAAGTTGGGGGTGGTTTCCATGGCTTTTTGAGACCGCCCTTGCGGGAGGCTTCCTTATTGATATATTACGGCAGGCTGATGTGTTTTTGTTGCACCCGCAACGGAAACCGGGCAGCATTGCGGAAAAATCGCCCGTTTCCGAGCGTCTTGACGTCGGCGGCATGCGTCTTGATGGGGGAGCCGGCATGAAGTATGTGGTCCTGACCGACGATGCCGAGGTGGCCGACGCCGCCAGCAAGGCTTTTCAGCACGACGATGCTGCCGTAATCCTGAGCGATTGGCGCCGGGCCCTGGACGAGGCGGTGGGCGCAGACCTCTTCTTCGTGGACCTTTTGGCGACCTTGAACGAGCCGCACAAGATCGCGGGCTATGAGGAATTTGCCGAGGCAAAGATGGCCCACGCCTGCGCCAAAACGCCCCTGGCGCTGATCTGGCCGCCCGAGGGCTATGAGCTGGACTTCATGACCGGCTACCCCGACTTCATCTTCCAGCATGTGCGGCGCCCGGTGACCTATCAGAAGCTCCGCCGCGCCAGCACCTATCTCTAGCCGCCTTTGGGGTGGGCCTTGTCCACGGTTTCGCGCAGGCGCTCGATGCTGACGCTGGTGTAGATCTGCGTCGTGCTGAGGCGCTGGTGTCCCAGGAGCTGCTGGACTGATTTGAGGTCGGCGCCGCCATCCAGCAGGTGGGTGGCAAAGCTGTGGCGCAGAGTGTGCGGCGAGGCCTCGGGCGGCAGTCCGGCGCGCTTGAGCCAGCGCTTCATCACGTTCTGCACCGTGCGGGTGGTGAGCCGGGCGCCTTTGGGGTTCACAAAGACCGCGGGCTCATCCCATGGCGCCCGGCGCTCCTTGTTCATATAGGCCTCCAGAGCCTCGGCGGCGGGGCGGCCAAAGAGGACGATGCGCTCGCGCGAGCCCTTGCCGCGCACGCGGGCCTGCTGCCTTTCAAGGTCGGCGTCTTCGCGGTTGAGGCCCACCAGCTCTGCCGC
>JBGSIR010000270.1:0-6747 GCA_041742415.1 Fimbriimonadaceae bacterium
CCTCGGCGTGGCGGGCATCTCCAACATCGAGCTGACGCCCGATTTCGCGGTGCGGCTGGGCTTGGCATTTGGCACTTCGCTGCCCCTGGGCTCAACGGTGGTGAGCGCGCGCGACAGCACGCGCAGCAGCCGCATGACCAAGCGCGCCTTTATGAGCGGTCTGCTGAGCACGGGGGTGAATGTCATCGACATTCAAAGCGCCCCCATGCCCGTGACGCGGCACCAGGTGGTGGCCGAGCGGGCCTCGGGCGGCTCGTGTGTGCGCAAGTTCCCGACCAATTCACGGCTCACGCTGATGGAGCTGTTTGACGAGGACGGCAGCCTGCTGGGGCTCAACCGCCAGCGCAAGGTGGAGGGGCTCTTCTTCCGCGAAGACTTCCGCAGGGCAGATTCGGAAGAGCTGGGTGAGATGGACTATTCGGGCCGGGCGGTGGAGATGTATGTCTCGCACCTGCGCGATCTCTTGCCCCAGGGCGGCCAGGCTCCCCGCACCCGGGTGGTGCTGGATTATGGCTACAGCAGCATCGCGCGAATGTTCCCTCAGGTGCTGGCCGATCTCGACCTGCAGGCGATCTCGCTGAACGCAGTGAACGACGGCAAAAAGGCGCCCCGTACGGTGCAGCGTCTGCGCGGGCACATGGAGAATGTCAGCCACATCGTCGAATCGCTCGGCTATGACTTTGGCGTTTTGGTGAGCCACGAGGGCGAGCGGCTGTCGGTGGTGGACAATCGGGGGCGCATCCTTTCGGGTCACCAGCTTTTGGGCATCCTGGCGCGCCTGATGGCGCCCGAAAACCCCGGAGGCAAAGTGGTTCTCCCCGCCTCCTCGCCGCGCGGATTGGTGGAGATGCTGAGCGGGCTTGGTCTTCAGCCCATCCTGAGCGGCCTGGCCGAAGCCGATGTGAGCGCGGTGTGCCGAAAAAACGGCGCCTTTTTGGCCGGAGATGGCCAGGGTGGCATTATCATTCCCACGCTCACCGGCGGAGCCGACGCCATGTTTGCCATGGCCCAGTTGGCGGTTCGTCTGGACCAGACCGGGCAGTCTTTGTGGGAGGCTGCCTCCGAGCTTCCGTCGATGGAGGTCATCGCCTCCAGCGCGCGCTGTCCCTGGGATGCCAAGGGAATGGTCATGCGAGAGCTGAGCGAGCGGAGCGAACCGGGGGTGGAAGTTTCGCACGAGCACGGGGTGCGTTTTGAATCGTCAGAAGGCTGGGTTTTGGTGACCCCCGACACTTTTGAGCCGGTTTTTCATATTTTTGCTGAAGGAGATGATCCATCCGCCTCTCGGGAGTTGGCCGACCGTTATAGAATAGTGATAGAGGAATTGCAGGAGGCATGATTCGCTCAGGATTGGCGGTGGTGGCGGCGGTCGCAGTGATGGCCGCGCCGTGCCCTGCCCATCCTGGCCAGCGCTCCAGCCCTCCGCTCCGGCCGCCCAAGGCCAAGCCGGTCACGAGCCGCGCCGGAAACACCCAAGGCGTGGTGCCGGTGCTGATGTATCACAAACTGGGCCCGGCCGAAAAGTATATGGTGCGCAGCTATGCCAACTTTCGGCGCGACCTGGAACGGCTCCACACTCTCGGCTTTCGGCCCGTTACTCTTGAGGAGTACGCCGAAAACAAAATGTCCTTGCCGGTCGGCGCCTCGCCGGTGGTGCTGACATTCGACGACTCCCATGAGACTCAGCTCAGCCTGGACGCTCAAGGGCGCGTGCGGCCAAACACTTTTGTGGCGATTTGGCAGGATTTCGCCGCAAGCCACCCCGATTTTCCGGTGAAGGGAACGTTTTTTTTGAACGACAATGGCCCCTTCGGCAGCTCAAAGACCGGCCCGCAGGCCGTGAAGCTGCTGCAGAAGCTGGGCAGTGAGGTGGCGAGCCACACGCTGAAACACTCTAATCTGCGCAAGGGCAGCGAGGCGGCGGCGGCGCGGGATATGGGAGGCTCCATCATCAAGCTCCGCCGCATGGGCGTGGAGCCCACGAGCTTTGCGCCGCCCTATGGGGTCTATCCCAAGCGGATCTCGATGATCTCGTCCTTCATCTACCAGGGCCAGAAGTTTGGGTTCAAGCGAGCGGTTTTGGCGGGCGACCGCCCGGCGCCCTCGCCCGAAAGCAGGCGGTTTGATCCCATGCGCATCCCCCGCATCATCGTGGCCCCGGTCGAAGGCGGCTTTGACACCTGGATGGCCCGCATGAAGGCGGGCCGCCCGGCGCCCTATGTGCAGCCGGCCCCCAAAGAATCGTAGAATGGCTCCATGAGCCAGACTCCCGCGCAGGATGAGCGCATCCTGCTGCGGCACATTCGCGACAACGAAAAGATCAGCGTGCTCATCACCGGCGCCAACGAAGTGATGAAGTCGATGGGCTACACCGAGCATGGCCACCGGCACGCCGGCATCGTGGCGGGCATCACCCGGGCAATTTTGGAGAAGGCAAAGGCTCCCGAGCGCATGATCGAGCTGGGCGCCGTGGCGGCCTATATGCACGACATCGGCAACGTCATCAACCGCGTGGGTCACCCTCAGCACGGCGCGGCGATGGCCTTCACGCTGCTGAACGAGCTGGGCATGCCCGCCGACGAGCTGGCCATTGTTCTGGGGGCCATCGGCAACCACGAAGAGCGCAGCGGCACTCCGGTGAGCCTGGCCAGCGCGGCGCTGATCGTGGCGGACAAGAGCGACGTGCACATGAGCCGGGTGCAGAACCCCATCATGGAGTCCTTCGACATCCACGACCGCGTGAACTACGCCGTGCAGAAAAGCCGGGTGGAGATCGACGATGACGCGCAGATCATCTGCCTGAGGCTGGAAATCGACACCGAATTTGCCAGCGTCATGGAGTACTTCGAGATTTTCCTTGGCCGCATGGTGCTGTGCCGGCAGGCATGCCGCACGCTGGGCTTCCAGTTCAAGCTGGCCGTGAATGGCGTCGAGCTGGAGTAGGGGCGAGCCAGGAGCCCGACTCACATTTTGGGCTCGGCATCCTTCTGACCTCGTGTCAACCGCCCGCTCGGGTTGGCAGGTTCTTTGCCCGGGCGCGGGGCGGCGGTCAGCCCCCTCAGACCCTCCGGGCCAGCTCCCCCAGGCTTGGGAGAGCTGTAGATTCTGAGGACCTTACTTGAGTCCGCAGGCGCTGGCGGCCCAGCCGCCGATGACGGGCATGGGAGCAGCTTCGCCCTTGTTGGCCTTGAGCGCCCACACGATGGAAAGGATGAGCGTGATGATGCTTCCCAGTCCAAAAGTCAGGAGGCTCAGCACGATTCCAACGATTCCCAGGAAAACGCCCTGCATGGCATGAAAGGCCACGAACTTGGACTGATCCTTCTTGATCGCCCAGATGATGAGCGGACCGAGGAAGCCCGTGAGGGCACAGAGAATCCAGGACACCAGCGCCATGGTTTTGTCGTCCTGACCAGATGGCTCAATTTGATACATCGCGGTACAGTCTATCGCACGCTCCAGAAAAATTGCGCCGATTTTGCCAGAAAAGCCTGGACGCTTCAGCGGAAGCGCCAAAGGATGCCGCTGGCTCCCGAGGCGATGGCGGTGGCCAGATAGGATTTGGCGTGGCCGTCGGCAAAGACCACCGGCGTGCGGCCCGTGTATCGGCCGATGATCGGCTTCAGCTCATTTGCGCCCAGGTTTTGCGGCGGCGCGCCGAGCGTGGCGACCAAATCTTCGGCGCCGGCAAGGGGCACGGCCTGGTCCAGGCTGGTGAAGGCGGTGTAGTCGGGCCGTAAGACGGTGCCGTTGTCGGCGCCAAAAACAAAGCCGCGATGCCGACCCGTTGAGGGGCCGTTCGGGGTGTCGGCGATGAGGCCAACGCGGCTGGTGTCCTCCATTTGGTTTTCGTTGGCCACGGTGGAAAAGGCGCTACAGCCAAAGCGAACCTCGCCGCTGGTGCAGATGCGGTCGGCGGAGTTGCCGATGAGGGTGCTGAAGGCCAGCGCGTCATTCATGCCCACGCTCTGGTTGTGGCGGGTGGCCCAGCCCTCGGCGTAGGCGGCGCCCGATGAGCCCGGCGAAACGAAGATGCCCTTGTTCTTCGCGTAGGGCTGCACCATCGAGGTCCAGATGCGCGAAGGCGAATCGAGCGGCGCGTCGTAGTTGGTGCTCGGCACAAAGGAGCCGTCTGAATCATCGGTGTAGAGCATCACCGTGAGCGAAAGCTGGCGCATTTGGGCCATGCCCTGAGCAGCCTTGGCCGACTCTTTGGCCTTGCTGAAGACCGGGAAGAGGATGGCGGCAAGGATGGCGATGATGGCAATGACCACCAGCAGTTCGATCAGGGTAAAGGCGCGGGCTCTCATCTCGCAGGCTTGCGATTGTAGACGAATAAAACCGGCGAGCAATTCGTTTTGCTAAAGCGGAGCCCGCCCGCCGGCCATTTTGAGCGGGGCCAGACGGCGGCCGATCGGGGCGGCGAAGCCTTCGAGGGATCCGTAAAGATCGTGGTCTTGCGCTTCGGTGATGTTCACCCGCACAAAGGAGCCGGGCTCGGCTTCGCCTTGGGCGTAGACCCAGCCGTCGATCTCCGGCGCGTCGCGGAAGCTGCGGCCGGCCGACCAGCCTTCTTTGGCCTCCTCCACCAGCACCTCCAGGCTGCGGCCCACCCAGGCCTGGCTCTTTTCGCGTGAGACCACCTGCTGGGCGCGCATCAGGCGGTCCTGCCGCTCTCGCTTCACGCGGAAGGGAACCTGGCCGGGCATGTCATGAGAAGGGGTGCCGGGCTCGCGGCTGAAAGTGAATGCGCCCACGCGGTCCATGCGGGCCTCGCGGACAAAGTCGAGCAGCGCCTGGAACTCCGCCTCCGTTTCGCCGGGAAAGCCGACGATGAAGGTGCTGCGGATGGCGGCGTCGGGGATGGAGGCGCGCACCTTTTCCAGCAGCTTCAGATACCGCTCGCCGTCCCAGGGCCGCTTCATGCGTCGCAGGGTGTCGGGGTGGGCGTGCTGCAGGGGGATGTCCACATAGGGAACCACCTTGTCGAGCGTCGCAATGGCTTCGATGACTTCGTCGGTGAGCCGATTGGGATAGAAATAGAGGAGGCGAATCCAGCGCAGCCCCTCGACTTGGTTCAGCTCGCGCAGCAGGCGCGGGAGGGTGAACTCCTGGTAGAGGTCAAAGCCGTACTGGGTGACGTCTTGGGCGATGAGGTTGACCTCTTTGGCCCCGGTCGCGGCCAGGTGGCGAGCCTCCTCCAGCACGCGCTCGATGGGCTTGGATTGGTGGCCGCCGCGGAAGGAAGGGATGGTGCAGAACGTGCAGCGGTGGCCGCAGCCTTCGCTGATCTTGAGATAGGCGCTCCAGGGGCGGCCAGTGCGGGTGCGGGTTGGCACGTCGGCCCAGCGGTGGTGCGGCGGCTCCACTTCCAGCAGGGGCTCCGATCGCTCGAAGATCTGGCTGACGACCTCATCGAACCGGCCCATTTGGCCGACTCCGACATAGCCGTCGGCTCCGGGGGCCAGCCGGGCGAGCTCGGCGCCCATGCGCTGGGCCAGGCAGCCGGCCACGATGACCTTGCCATTGCCCTTTTCGGCGACAGCGCGGCGGATGGCCTCGATGGACTCCTGCTTGGCGGATTCCAAAAAGCCGCAGGTGTTGATGATGGTTACCTGGGCTTCGGCGCCGGTTTGGGCGTCCACTTGGTGCCCAGCCTGGCGCAGGACGCCGGCGATTTCCTCCGAATCCACCTCGTTCTTCGCGCACCCCAAGGTGATCACGCGGATGCGCTTGCCGTCGCTCATCTGGGCTCCATTATGGCGGCTGGCGCGGCGGTGGGGCGGTTGGCGCAAGCATTCGGCCCGAATGCATGAGCGCAGCGAACCCTAGGCATGAATATTGCTTCCTTTTCTTGGCAGAGCGTGTGAGCTCTGGGAACTTATGAAGAAACTTCTTACTGTCGCCGTGATGGGCGCAATGGCCTCGGGCGCGTGGGCGCAGGTCTTTGGCGCTGCGGCTGACTACAATGCCTTTGTCTTGGAGGCTTACAACGGCTTCAACTCGGACTCCGAAGGCAAGGTCGCGGTGGGCGGCAACGCCACGATTCAGAACTACGACATCGGTCTGCTCGATCCGGGCGGCAATGCGCTGGTGGTGGGCGGCAGCCTCAGCTTCACCAACGGCACGATTCGCGGCAATTCCGTGGTGAATGGCTCGGCCAGCTACAGCGGCACGGCCTTCACCAATGGCGGCTCGGCCCAGGCCGGCATGCCCCTGAATTTTGGCGCGGCGGGCAGCTATCTCATGGGCGTTTCCGACGTCTGGGAGTCCCTGGCCAGCACCGGCACGGCTCAGAACCAGTTTGGCAACCTGAACCTTTCGGGCTCCAACGCCAACCTGAACGTCTTCAACTTGACGGCGGCGCAGCTCAGCGGCATCAGCTCGGTGAATGTGAACGTGCCGGAAGGCGCGGCTGCCATCATCAATGTTGCCGGCAGCAGCGTGAACTTTCCGAGCATTGGCTACAGCTACAACGGCAGCCAAAATCGCGACAAGTTTGCCAACGTGGCCTGGCACCTGCCCGACGCCTCCAGCGTCTCGATGAACTCTCTGAACGGCACGCTCTTCGCTCCGAAGGCCGCCATCAGCGGAAACAACGGCGCCATCAACGGTCAGCTCATCGCCAAGTCGTTCAACGGCAGCCTGCAGATGAATGACGTGAAGTTCACGGGCAATGCCCCGGTGCCGGAGCCCGGCACTCTGCTGGCGCTGGGCGCCGGAGCCGCTCTGCTGGCCCGCCGCCGC
>JBGSIR010000271.1:0-2576 GCA_041742415.1 Fimbriimonadaceae bacterium
CCTTGTCGCCCATCGATTCGATGGCGGCGATGCTGGGGCCGATGAACTTGACGCCCACCGCCTGCAGAGCCTCGGCAAAGCGCGGGCGCTCGCTGAAATAGCCATAGCCCGGGTGCACGGCCTCGGCGCCGGTGACCTCACAGGCCATGAGGATGTTGGGCAGGTTCAGATAGCTGTCGGTGTTGGAGCCTGCGCCCACGCAGATGGCATGGTCGGCCAGCGAGACGTGGCGGCTGCCGGCATCGGCCTGGGAATAGACCGCCACCGATTCGATGCCCATCTCTCGGCAGGCGCGGATGATGCGGCACGCAATTTCGCCGCGGTTGGCGATGAGGATTCGCTTGAACATCTAAAACTTCTCGTGGCCGGGGTGGGGGCAGGAGACCACGCCGGAAGCGGGATCGTACCGATATGGCTCCTCGCCAATCGGGCACTTCTCGAAATCAGACCCGAGGCGCAGTGAGGCCAAATCTGCGGGCTTGATGTCCTCCACCGGGTCAGTGTTGATCTGGATAGCCGCGCGGACTTGGCCCAAATTGCTCTGGCAGGTGGTGTCTTTGGCCTCCAGCATCGAGCGGCCGACGATGGTCTCGCCCAGGCCGTCTTCCCGCTCGGGAGGGGCTTCGCCGCCCGCCTTGCCAAAGATGCTTGGGCCCACCGTGATGGCCAGCACCAGCAGCAGCACGATGACCGCTGTCACCAGCATGCCAACGAGCGAAGAACCCCGCCGCATCAGCCTGTTGCCTCTTCGACGATGCTGAAGAGCGGGCGGCCAAAATCCACGGCGTCGTCGGCGGAGGCCAAAACCTCGTCCACAACGCCGGCCATGGGCGCGGCCACGTCATTCAGGAATTCGAGGGCAAAGACATGGCCCAAAAGGTCGCCCTTGGCCACCTTTGCGCCGGGGGCGATGGGCGGATCGAGGGGCCGGAACCAGCCCACCACGGGGCTCGTGGCCTGGGCCCGCTTGGGCTCGACGGGCGCGAGGTCGGCGAAAGACTCCTCCTCGGGCGGCTCGCCCAAAACTGCCTGAAGGCGAACGCCCTCCACCGAGAGCTGAACTCGGCTCATGCCCCGCTCTCTCGCCTCGCTCAGGGCGCGGCGGCAGAGGTTCATGCGCTCACTTGCCATCCCCTGAATGTACCTGAGCCACTCTGGCGGCCCCGCTGCCCGCATCCTTGCTTGTCTGCTCGCCCCGACAGGGATGGAAGAGCCCTTTCACGGAGCCGTCCAAGCATCGGGGGATGCGCGGACTGCCGCAGGGACACCATGGAAGGATCAGCTTTTACCGAGCTTCAGCAGTCAGCATTGGCCGAGATTGCGAACATCGGGCTGGGGCATGCCTCAACTTCGCTTTCGGAGATGTTCGCCTCTCCGTTCCACATGGAGATTCCCCGTGTGGTGCAGACCATTGCTTCGGACGCCGCCGCTGACTGGGGAGAGATGGAAGAGGCCGTGGCGGTGCTCGTGCCCTTTGAGGGCGACGCCGACGGGATGCTCTCCTTTCTGATGCCCTTTGCCTGCGGACAGAACCTCTGCGCGGCGCTGGTCGGAACCTCTCCCGCCTCGTCGGCCGAGTTCTCCGAACTGGAGGCGTCGGTGCTGCTGGAGTTTGGCAACATCCTCAACTCCAGCTTCCTGCGGGCCATTTCCGACCTCACCGGGCTTTCGCTCCTTGCTACGCCGCCCATGGTGGGAATCGACCAGGCCCGGAGCCTTTTGGCCTCGGTCACGGCGCAGGCCGAGTTCAACCAAACCGCCGCGCTCACCGTGGAAACGGCCCTCGTTGCGGATGACGGATTGAGCCTGCGCGGATCGTTTTACTGCATGCCCAGCCGAGCCGGGCTCTCCACGATTTTTGATCGGCTTGGGCTGGGCGCGGCCGCATGAGCGCGGTTGCCAGCGGGCCCGACCTGTTGGTCGGCATGGGGGAGTCGAAGGTCTCCAAAACCCAGCCCCTTTCGGCGCTGGGGCTGGGGAGCTGCATTGGCCTGCTGGCCTACTGCCCCCTTTCGGGCGTGGCGGGCATGGCGCACATCATGCTGCCGGAAGCCTTTCCTAACCAGCCCATTCCCTTGCCCGGAAAATTCGCCGACACCGCCCTGCCACACCTGCTGGCCGAGATGAGAAAGCTCGGGGCCGGACAGATGCTGCGCGTGGCCTATGCCGGGGGGGCGCAGGTCTTCCAGTTTGGGTCCGACGCCGGGGGCCGCATGAACGTGGGCGAGCGCAACGCCGAGGCTGTCGCAATGCATCTTTCCAAAGCCCGGATGCGCGCTCTGGCCAAAGACACCGGCGGAAGCCTCGGGCGCACCTTGAGATTTGATCCGGCCACCCGCGAGGCCACTGTCCGCACCGTCCGCGGCCCCGCCGCCCTGCTTGTGAAGTTCTGAGGAGCCCATGACCCTGACGATCGAGGCCATTCTGGACGCCACCCCCGACCTGCCTTCAATGTCGGAGGCGGCTTATGAGGTGATCCGGCTGACCGGTGAGGACATCCCGGCAGCGGCCTTGGCCGAAGCGGTGAGCCGCGATCCGGGAATTGCCATTCGGGTGCTGCGCGCGGCCAACGGCGC
>JBGSIR010000272.1:0-3747 GCA_041742415.1 Fimbriimonadaceae bacterium
TCCTTGTCCTGGTGGAGGATCTGGCCGTTGACGGTGGTGTAGCTGGTCCAGCTCATGATCAGTTCTGCTCCGCGAGATAGTCGGAGCCGTCCCAGATGAATGTGGTCACCCCATCGGCATTCGCCCTCACCCGGCGCAGGCCGTCGCCGTCATAGACGCTCGTCATCCGCGCTCCATCCGCCTCGATGCGCAGCTTCATGCGGTTTTCGGGGGTGTAGGCCATAGGATTACGATCGCTCAATCGGGAATTTGAATTCGCCGGCAGTACAATGCCATTGGCCATTGATTCGTTCAAATGTTAACAGCACAGGGTACTTTACTGCATGACCCTGTCTCTTCATTTCGGCGTCGAAGCCAGCCGAAGGGGAGCTAGTCACTACTTCGTACTCGATGCGTCCTTCTGTCCTGCCCGCCAAAGGGTTCAAGTTCAACTCATGATACTGAAGAGAGCAATCTTCGTGGAAGAAAAATTGCATTTCTGCTTGAAATGTTTCGCGGTCAGATTCTGAAAATCCGCTCGATGAAGCTAAGAAGTTTTCTGAGATTGACCAATCTCCATTTGGGCAGGTAACCTTTACGGGTGATTGACCGGGTGATTGACTAGGTGCAGAGCAACCAGCCAAACAGCTCAAAAGCAGTGCCAGGATATAGCAGGACAACCGATTTCGGTGTGCGGAATCAATTGAGGGGAGGGTCATTTTTGCAAATTTTCCAAGCCTTTCTTGAAGAGGCATATGCGATAGCCACCTTGGCATCGTGATTGGCAATACGTGTCAGGCCCGCAGCATTTCAAGCACTCACGTTGAAACTCTACACACCAAGCGGCGGTGTCTTGGAAGAATATTTGGTTTGGGAGACTGTTTGCATAACTCGTTCCACGGCCCAGACAGATGTCACTATAACCTGGCAAATCCCTTGGATCACACAGCTCTGGCATTGGAGACGGTCTTATAGAGGACGGCGGCTCGGGTCGTGGCCACACCAGTCCGCCGCCCGGGGCGATGACTGGATCTCCTCCACTATTCTGCCCACGGCCCCAGTAGCCGGGAGCTCCGACGGGGCGTGGTGGCTTGTTGCAGCTCTTGTAGTAGCTAGACGCAATCTGGTCGCACTCGAGATGACAGATGCCGGGTGGACTCCCGGCTATTCGAGGAGGGCACGAAGAACAGTAGTTGAAAACGTACTGATTCCAAGCCGGTGTGCAATTGACAATGCCATTGGGAGGAGACAGGTCAGGGGGAATTATTCCTGGTCTGAGAGAAGGCGTGTAAAAACCTGAGTTGCCATACAGGAGGTCTTGTTGATCAGCGCTGTAGCCATAGCCCGCAAGAGGCCCGAACTCTCCTGGCCATTCACCGGCCTGCAGCTGTCCATCCGGCCAGTAGCTCGCCGGGTCTGTCATCTCAGTGATGCTGTTCACTGCGGCAATGACATTGCCGTTTGTATCTGGGATGAGGTGGGTGGAGACTCCATCCTTCATCTGGCTGACAATCTGGCCGTTGACGGTGGTGTAGGTGGTTCTCATCGGCATGCTCACTCTTCTCCCAGATAGTCGGGGCCGTCCCAGATGAAGGTGGTCACCCCGTCGGCATTCGCCCTCACCCGTCGCAGGCCGTCGCCGTCATAGACGCTCGTCATCCGCGCTCCATCCGCCTCGATGCGGAGCTTCATGCGGTTTTCGGGGGTGTAGGCCATGGTGATTCGTGCCGCTCCGGTGTGCTCCAGGGTCATGCTGCCGTTGTTGTCGTAGGTGAAGGTGGTGAGCGCCGGGCCGAACATCATGGTGACGAGCTGCCCAAAGCTATTGTACGTCATCGTCCTGGGCGCCTCGCCTTGGTTTTGCTTGACCAGGATGCGGCCGAGGGAGTCCATGGCATAGGTGGCCACAGCTCCGGGCTTCACCTGGCCGGTGAGGCGGTCTTTGGTCTGCGAGACCTTTCGGCGCGAGCCCTCCGGCCCGGAGGGCAGCGGGTGGGTGGGGAAAGGCCGTAGACTCAAGCGACGGCCATGAATCTCGACATCACCTACCCCCGGCGCAAGACGGTGACGTGCACCGTCGGCAGCGTAAAGATGGGCTCGGACCACCCGGTGGTGGTTCAGTCGATGATCACCGAAGAGACCCGCAACATCGAAGGGTGCGTGGAGCAGATCATTGCTCTGGCCAAGGAGGGGTGCGAGATTGTGCGGGTGACCACGCCGACGCTGGGCGAGGCGGAGTGCCTGCAGGAGATCAAGGCGAAGGTGCGCGAGCGGCACGGCGATGTGCCGATGACCGCGGACGTGCACCACCAGGGCTCCAAGATCGCGGTGGAGGCCACCAAGCACGTCGAGGAGATCCGCGTGAATCCGGGCCTTTTCGTCTTCAAGCGCCACGGCTCGCGGGGAGAGGACATGCGCGGGCGAAATGAGGAGCCGCAGACCGAGGTGGAAAAGCTCCGCCAGGAGCTGGCCTACAGCGAGAGCGAGTGGGCGGATGAGCTGGCGGCCATCGAAGAGGAGTTTGTGCCCGTGATCGAGGCCTGCAAGGCGCGGGGCCGGGCGATGCGGGTGGGGGTCAACCACGGCTCCCTCAGCGAGCGCATCCTGGTGACCTATGGCGACACGCCGGCAGGCGTGGTGGAGAGCGCGATTGAATATTTGAAGCTGGCCGAAAAGCACGGCTACACCAACCTTAACATCAGCGCCAAGGCCAGCCGCGTGCCGATTATGCTGGCCGCCAACCGGCTGATGGTGCGGCGCATGGATGAAGAGGGCATGGCCTATCCGCTTCACCTGGGCGTGACCGAGGCGGGCGACGGGCAGTATGCGCGGGTGAAGAGCACGGCGGGCATCGCCACTCTGCTGGCCGAGGGCATCGGCGACACCATCCGCGTGAGCCTGAGCGAAGACCCGATCGAGGAGATTCCGGTCTGCTACGAGATTCTGCAGGCGCTGGGGCTGCGCAAGACCAAGGTCGAATACATCGCCTGCCCCAGCTGCGGCCGCACCAAGTTCAACCTGCCCATCGTGCTGAACCAGGTGCGCGAGGCGACCAAGCACCTGAGCGGGCTGGACATTGCGGTGATGGGCTGCATCGTGAACGGCCCGGGCGAGATGGCGGACGCCGACTACGGCTATGTGGGCGCGGCGGGCGGAAAGATCACGCTCTATCGCAAGCGCGACGTGGTGAAGAACGGCATTCCGCAGGAAAAGGGCGTGGAGGAGCTGATCGCGCTGCTGAAGGCCGACGGCATGTGGCAGGAGCCAGGCGAGGAGCCCAAGCTTTTGAAGCCCCTGAAGGTGATGAACTGAGATGACCCCTCAAGCGCAGGCCACGAGCCTCTTGGTAAGCGGCGTGGTCATCTCCACGGTCTTCATCACCGTTCTGCCCCAGTTTTGGTACATCGGGGTGGCGGTGCTCACCATGGACATTCTCATCGCCATTTTTCTGCTGACCCGAGCGAAGCAGAAGTAGGCGCCCCGCTGTGCCATCATGGAGGGAGTTCCTCTGGAGGCAGATGAGATGGGCAATATGAGCAAAAACATGGTCATCGGACTGGTGCTGGCTGCGCTGGGCATCATCGTCGGCATTGTCGGCTTCACGGCTCTGCCCGAGGGCCTGGTGGCCGTGGGCGGCGTGGCGGGCGCGGCGTGCCTGGGCGTGGCGGTGCTGTTCATCAGCCGGGGCATGAAGGACGCCAAGGAGCTTGAGAACAAGCGGTTCACCCCCAAGGACATCAAGGGCGTGACCGGCGAATCGAGCGCGGC
>JBGSIR010000273.1:0-4959 GCA_041742415.1 Fimbriimonadaceae bacterium
GGCGCGGGCTCCATCTGCACCACCCGCGTGGTGGCGGGCATCGGCATTCCCCAATTCACCGCCGTGATGGACTGCGCCGAAGAGGCCGACAAGCACGGCATCCCCACCATCGCCGACGGTGGACTGCGCTACAGCGGAGACCTGGTGAAGGCCCTCGCGGCCGGCGCCCGGGCCGTGATGATGGGCTCGATGTTTGCCGGATGCGAAGAGGCTCCCGGCGAAGTGGAGATCTACCGCAACCGCGCCTGGAAGGTCTATCGCGGAATGGGCTCGGTCGCCGCCATGAAGCAGGGCTCCAGCGACCGCTACCTTCAGGCCACCAACAGCGGCGCCCACGCGCCCGAGGGCATCGAGGGCCGCGTGCCTTTCAAGGGTCCGCTGCACGAGACCGTCGGCATGATCGTCGGCGGACTCAAGAGCGGCATGGGCTACTGCGGCGCCGCCACCCTGCCCGCCCTGCGCGAGACCGCCGAGTTTGTGAAGATCACCAACGCCGGCCTCATGGAGAGCCACCCCCACGACGTTCAGATCACCAAGGAGCCGCCAAACTACAGCTCCCCTTTCGCCGGCCGCGGCGAGGCGTAAGCCTTAGGCCCGGGCATCAGGCGGACGCAAAGAACCCTTTCTCCCTGAGACAGGGAGAAGGGGCAGGGGATGAGGGTCGACGACCGCCTCAGGCCACACTCGGCAAGATCAAGAGCGGGCTGTTGAGCCTTGTCCAGCGGCAGCCTGACGCGGCCCGGAATCTCGCCGCGCCGATCTGGTCTGTTCATGCATCCAATTATCTTCGAATGATTAGAGAAACACTGGTATAACTCCTCCATCCAAGATGATCAGCTTCATTACTTTAGCTGCGGCAACTGTCGCTCTTTCCCCGCCGATCGCAGCTCAGCCTGCAGATGCCACCGCCGTCACCCTCTGGCCGATAAGGGTCGGAACCCGCTATGGCTACATCAATCGCAGCGGCAAGGAAGTCATCCCTCCCAAGTTCAACAATGCCCGCCACTTCTCTGGCGGCTTGGCCGCAGTGAAGGTGCGCAGCCAGTGGGGCTACATCAAGACGGACGGCTCCTTTGCGATCCAGCCGAAATACGAAGACGCCGCGCCATTCATCAATGGCCTTGCCCTCGTCCAGACAGGCTTCGATTCTTCTTCTCGAACTTTCACTGCTGACCAGATCCGCGCGGATGGCTCCGTCTTCAAATCGGCCCTTTTACTGCCGCAAGGCGAGACTTCGCGAATGTTTTCTCTGGTGGAGTCGCCCTTCTATGATGGCGAACAAGACACCTTCACCTTCCAAGCCATTCGGCGGATCAGAGAAAATGCTTATGGACCCGGCGCCATGGCCGGGTTCACCCTTGCAGGGAGCTCGAACGGAAAGGATGACGACTACGGCGATGGATTCCAGCAGTGGCAGAAAAAAGGCGCGCCCATCGGCCCGAAGATGATGTTTGAAATGATCACTTACGGGAATCCTGTCCTTTCGAACAGAATTCCCTTTGCACGCTACTCTGTCGGCGATTTCGTCCACGTCCGCTACGGCTTCATGGATCTGAATGGACGCCCAGTGATCCAAGATCAATACGTCGCCATCGAATCCTTTTACGGTGGCCTCGCCCGCGTCTGGGACGAAGAAGGCATCGCCAGCGGCGGCGCCTCAGCCGGAGCGGCGATCGAAGATGGCGAAGTGATGGAAATAGCGGTTTACAACCCTTACAACCGGCAGAAGTGGAGCTACATTGACCCTCAAGGACGAAAAGTTTGGAGCCATCGATGAGCTTGCTCGCCGCCGTCGCCGCCCTCAGCTTCAACAGCGCTCCATTGACCGGGGCCCAGCTTCGCCAACTGGATGTCTTTCTTTCCAACTTTGCCGAAGCAGACCAGCAGCCCTTTCAAACGGGCAGGCTAAGTGACAAGCTGATGACTGATTTCATGATGGTGCACGTGATCTATAACTCTGCCGCCGCGAAACGCACCTATAACGCTAAAGAGGTGTCCCATCATTCTCTTGCCTTAACACTAACGGAAGCGGGGGTGAACAAAGTCACTGATCGCTATTTTGGAAGGCGCATCTCCAATCACAGCGAGATGATGAAGTATTCTCGCGAAATGTCGGTATTGGAGGTTCAAGATCTGCCGGCGACCATACCTCCGCAAAGGCCGGTCTACTTGGTCTGTTACTATGAGCCAGAAGTTCTGCCGCTCGCCCGGGCCTATGTCGTGGAAGGCGACTACCCCAGAAAGTTTACGGTCTACGGCGCAGAGTTTGATGGGGGCCAACAAAGTTCTGACTATAACGGGCAGAGTCCTTCTCGTTTCCTCCGCTATTCAGTGCAAAGATCACCCACAGAAGCGGGCAGATTCATCCTAACGGAGCTATCGACTTTGACTCATCGCAACTTTGAAGCCAAGTACGGGCGGAAGGCTGCCTTTGTGAGGGCTTGAAACCGCCATGATAACCGCCACAATGATCTGCCTGGCCGCCCTTGTCGGAGCCCAGCAGGCCCTGCCCCACGAAGCAAGAGCGGCAGCCAAGTCGGTCAACGAGCAGGAACTCTCTCCCAGCAACCCCATCTTTTCTCCTCAGGGCATCTACAAAGCCATCGTTGACCCTGATACGAATCGGCTCGACATCGTGGATGTCAAAATCGGGCGGTCGGTGATTTCCCAAAGTTTGACGGCTTCCCTCGCTGACGACATACATGGAAGGACGCACATCCACCAATGGTTCGGCGATACGGATGAAATCATCGTCTTCGGATCCCATAGTCATATCAGCACATCGGACTGGACCAAGGTCTTCATCCTCAACCTCTTGTCCGGCCAACTCTACACCTTTCCGGGGTTCTTTTCTCCTGACATGAAGTGGTGCATTGCCCCAAGGACATCGAAGCCCTCCCGCGGCTACCAAGAAGATTCAAGCCCTCACTTTACCGAAGATGGCTGGGGAGAATCGGATGGATGGCACTACAGATGGGAGGAGAATGAATGGGTGGTCTACAGTGTCAAAGACTTGATGACTTTGTCAGATGATCTGGTCCTTGCTTCGCCTAGGACCATTCAGTCCAGCACCTCTGAGCCGCTGAAGACTCCTTACTCAATGTCCCTCAGCTTCTCCAAAGATTCCCGCTATGCCTATATGTCGGGATGGCGACCAAAGCAGTCGGCAGGTACGGTGCTTGGGGACAGGCATTTCGCGCGAATCAATTTGCAGAGCGCGGCTTGGGAAGATTACACAAATTGGGGCCGACCGGCGCATCCGCCAATCAGACCAGAACAGTCTGCCAACGCGGACCGTCCGCTCTTGCTGCCAGATCGCCTGCCCATTGCTCTGACCGGTAAGGCGGGCCCGATCGTCACCTACCGCGACATGAACATGACCAATCTTGAGGACATCGCCACCGTTACGATCAGCCGCAGCGTGCCCGTCTTTGGGACAAGGAATGCCGTTTCGGTCTTTGGCAGGCTTCCCGCAATGCATGAAGTCATGCTGGATAGTGATTGGAGCGCGGCAGAAGTGGAGCAGCTTGTCGCTTGGCGGTACTACATTGACTATCGTCGTCAGTATGCGGGCATCAACCGTCCTGCACTCACGCCGGGAATGGGCCGCACTCTAAGCGAGACTTCCTGGCTGCTGGCCTGGAATAAGATCGACAACTTCCTAGAGCATTCCCTTGACCCGGACAGCTACTACAAAGCAGCGTTCTTGTCAGCCGTGCAGCGCTCCCTCGGAGTGGATCAGGGCAGGGTCAAATCGCTGCTCAATGAAATGATCCAAGCGACCCCCGAAGGCGAGGAAGTCGTAGCCGAAGCCATCGGCGAAGGGCGGCGGTATGAGCCCATCACAGGCGGCCTCCTTGAGATAACTGAAAGGCTGGTCCAACGATGGGGATCAGACCCGAAGATGCCGAAGTTGATCCGCCTAACCAGCAGTCAGCGCAGAGCCTTGGGATTGCGCCTCAAAACGGCCAGCAATACTTTCAAAACCGTCACGACCAGCTTAGATCTAATTCTTCCGGTGCTTATGGTGGACCTGAACCTGACCCTTGAGCAACAGCGATTGATCCGGTTTCGCAGCCTGCTCCAGGGCGAGGCGTCCCCGCGGCTTCTCAAGGCCCTGAATTCGGCGATCTTGGATTTAGCATCCAACCGAGAGCTTCTAGGCTCAACCTTTGCTTCGGCCGTTGAATCCACCTTTGCGGGCCTCGCCGCAGGCTCGGCTGTGCCAATACTAGAAAAGATGGTCCTGAGCTTACAGAGTCAAACCGGCGTACTTGCGAAGCTAAACGGGCAAGTCATGGCTGGAAAGCTTGCCACTTATGCTTCAGGCCTGGGCCTGGCATTGACCATATCAGAGTTCGCATTCCGCACGAGCGAGCTAGAGGAGGCGCTGGTGAAAGGGGCCGCGGCGGCAGATCTTGCCGAGGACCTCGAAAAGATCTCGGTCCAAACCGGCGTGGATTTCTTGAAAGGCTCCGGACCAAGGGAGCTCTTCATCTACGCGATGGCGGAAGCCTATCGGGCCGGGGCTCTTGCCGAATCCAGCCAAAGGCAGAGCGACATATTCTCCTCCCCGCTCAACCTGTCCAATTGGGCGGCCAACGGGTGGTTCAGGCTGAGAGGCGGAGCCTCTTCGAAGGAACTGGCAGCAGAAACAGAGGCAGCAGCCCGGAACGCTGAAGCCTACGCTCAATGGTGGCGCAATCTTGAACTCCCCGATTCGATCCAATTTACGCTGGCCGATTAGGGCCAGCCATCGCGGCTATGGGCGCGCCAAAATCGGCCCGAGCGCAGCCTGTTGGGCTTCGTCCAGTGGAACCAGCGGCAGCCTCACGCGGCCGTGGATCACGCCGCGCCGCTCCAGCTCAAACTTGATGGGCGTGGGGTTCGGGGCGGCGAAGCAGGCTTGGACCACGGGCTCCAGTCGGTGGTGCAGCGCGCGGGCTTCGGCGGGGCTGG
>JBGSIR010000274.1:0-2314 GCA_041742415.1 Fimbriimonadaceae bacterium
GCCGCCTGGAATTTGCCGGCGAAGGTCAGACCGCCGAGCTCGCGCCCGATCGCCGCTATCCTGCCGAGCTGATAGGCGTAGAATCAGTCGAGGAGTTTCTCGAGGTCCTCCAATCCGCATGAACGCTTCCGACCGATTGACCCGCCCGCGCCCCGCTGAGCCAGACCAGCGCCGCACCGAAGACGGCGGCCCCTCCACCCCTGATGTGGACCGCCCCACGGCGCCCGACGACCTGATGCGGCGGCTGAAAAATGTTGACCCCAAACAGGCCGAAAAGTACCGACAGAGATCGGGCGAATGATCATCGATCCCGCTGCGTCTTTTGACGCCCTCGTCGGCCCCATCGCATCTTATGCGGGCGACGAGGGCGTGCACGGCACCACCGTTTTGGCCGTCCGTCACCGCGAAGGAGCCTGGGTGGTGGCCGACCGGCGAGCCACGATGGGCAACCTCATCATGTATGAGCAGGCCGAGAAGATCGTGCGGCTGGACGGCCACACGGTGGTCGCCATTTCGGGCGCTTATGCCCGGTCGCTGGAGATCTGCCGTCGGCTGCGGCACGCCTTCAAATACTACGAGCGCCTGAACCTGACCGAGATGAGCGCCAACGGCAAGCTCATGGAGATCTCCCGCGCCTTGGCCGGAAACATGGGCGCCGGCGGAGTCTTTCTGCCGATCGCCGCGCAGTACGACGCCGACCGGGATGCCTTCGGCGTGCACTTCTTCGACACGGCGGGAGCCCGCTTCCAAGAGAGCGGATACGCCTGCGCGGGCAGCGGGTCCGAGCGGGTCCGCGGGGCTTTTGAGTACTCTATCCTGCGCGACGGCCCTTGGGAGGATCGGAGCCCTGAGGACGCCCTGAAGGAAATCTTGGCCATCTTGAACATCGCCGCATCGCTGGATTCGGCGACGGGCGGATTTGCCCGGCATCAGCCCATGGTGTGCGGGCTCACCCGCGAGGGGGCAGACATGCTCTCGGATGAAGCGGTCGCCGCTGCGCGAGGCTGAGACAAAAAAAGAGCGCCCGGCCAGTGAGGCAGGGCGCTCTTTCTCAGGTTGGCTAGGCTTTAGAAGCGATAGCCGAAGTTGATGCCGAAGTTGGTTCCGTTGAAGCCGGAAGTGTCGCCCATGTAGGTGAAAGCGGCCTCGGCGAAGAGGTGGGTGGAGAACTCGTAGCCATAGGCACCGCGCAGGGCCAGGGCGGTGTCGCTTCCGTTGATGTCAACGAAGGCAATGCCGGCGCCCAGCGAATAGTAGCTGCGGGGGTCGCCCAGGCCGGTGTACATCGAGTTGTCGTACCAGCGCTGGTTGATGGTGATCGGCACAAAGTTCGCGGTGTTGCCCGTGATGCCCTTGCTCAGCCAGTCGATGGAGATGACCGTTTCGCCGTTCGCGCCGGGAACGATGGCTCGGGGAACGAAATAGTCCAGGCCCAGGCTGTTCAGCGGGTCGTTGAGGAAGCTTCGGGTGTCGCCGTCCGTCGGAAAGGCGATGCCGATGCGAAGGGCGACGTTCGAGGGCGAATCGAAAAGCGTCTGAGCTGAGCTCGCCGCCGCGAGACCGAGGGCTGCCGCCGCCACTGCCGTGATCTTGATCATGTTGCTGCCTGAGGACGTCTGCTTCGGCGGAAGGCCGAGACAGTCCTCAGCCAGCACTATACACCCTTTCGGGCCCCGGATGACAGGCGCCCGCTCGGCCCATTGGTAGACTTGTCAACAATGCCCCATCTTCTCCTGGAAATCGGCTGCGAAGAGCTCCCGGCCACCGGCTTTCCGGCGTGCCTCCAGGGCTTGGGGGCGAGCGTCGAGCGCAGGCTGATTGAAGCTGGCCTCGCGCCTTCAGAAATCCGCTTGGCCGCCACTCCCCGCCGGCTCATCGTGGGCGCCTGGGGAATCCCGGACCGGCAGGCCGACCGCACCGAACGGAAGCGCGGCCCCAAAGCTGCCGCCGCTTGGGAGAGCGAAGGCAAGCCGAGCCGGGCGTTGGAGAGCTTCTGCCGGTCTCAGGGCGTGGACCCGGCTTCCGTAGTCGAAGAGGACGGCTATGTGTGGGTGGACCTCAGCATCGCCGGGCGGTCATCTGTAGAGGTTTTGGCGGAAATCCTGCCGCAATGCATCGCCGAGACGCCCTTTGCCAAGAACATGCGGTGGGCGGGCCGAAGCGAGCGCTTTGCGCGGCCGGTGCGCTGGATCGTGGCGTCGCTGGATGGAGCGGTGGTTGATTTTGAGTGGGCCGGCATTGCCAGCGGGGGGCAGAGCCGAGGCATGCGGCACAACGGAGCCCCGCTTTTGGAGGCCGGAAGCTGGGATGAGCT
>JBGSIR010000275.1:0-3910 GCA_041742415.1 Fimbriimonadaceae bacterium
TGGCCCGCCGAAGCCAAAGCCGTGCTCACCCAGGCCGGCCGCGAGCTGCTGCTGGCCGAAGCCTCCGACTGGCCCTTCCTCATCAGCACCCGCAGTGCGCGCGACTACGCCGAGGTGCGCTTCCCGGACCATATCAAGCGGTTCCACGACCTGGCGGATATCGCCGAGCGCATGGCCGAAGGCAAGCGGGCCACCCTGGACGAGCAGGCCTTCATCGAAGAATGCCGCGAAAAGGACGCCTGCTTCCCGCACCTCGACCCCTCCATCTGGTCGCCCGAATCTCTGGCGCAATCCATGAAGGCCTGAGCGCCGCACAAATCCGGCGTCAAAATGCGTCGAGTGACTATGCGGCTTCTTTGCGGATTGGCGGCGGCGGCGATGCTGGCCATGGCCTGCACGCCCCCCAAGACGGAGCCCAAGCCTGCGGAGCCAAAGCCAACAGCGCCCCGGGCGGTCCTGCCTCCGGGTGTTCAGCCTCCGTCCAACGAGCCGAAGATCACCATCACCGACGCCCGCCAGGCGCCCGGCTGGGCGACGTCAAAATTCACCGCCGATGAAGTGGCGAAGAGCATGGACGACGCCTGGGGTTCGCTCACCAAAGCCCGGGGCGCCGCCCGCATGGCTTTCGAGCTGAAGGAGGACGACGACGCCACGATGACCGCCAACGCCCTGCTCAAATTCGGGACAACGGGGTGGAGCATCGAAACCGTCATCCCCGAGAACGGGCCTGAGCTCATCGCCTACCGAAGCAATGGAGACGCCATCCTGCGCGCCGCCGGCACGGAGACTGACCGCGTGGACGGCAAGTCATTTCCCGCCTCACCGGGCTCGGACCTTGACAACCTGGCCAAGTCGGGCTTCGAGCGCATGTATGCCCCGTTCACCGAGGGCCGCCCCTTCTGGGGTCCGCTCATCCGCGAGCTGGCCGCCGGAAAGAAAGGCTATGAGCTGCTGATCGAGGAGCGCGAGCGGACGGTGAACAACCGCGAGCGGCGCAAGGTGCTTCGGCTGGTGGCCAAGCAGAAGTCCGGCCCGGGCGAAATCGAGATCACCGTGGACACCCTGCGCTGGGTGCCGCTCTCCTTCATCGTTATCGATGGCGAGCCGGAACGGCAGACGCGCGGCCAATGGTCGTGCGACTGGTCATACGGGGGAGACTTCTCCCCCGAAGAGTTCACGGTGCCGAGCCTGCCTCAGTCTTCGACCAGATAGTCGGCGATGAGCTAAGCGGTGAGGCTTATTCAGCCCAAGGATCATAGGATCCGCCGTGCCAGACCTGGCCCCACGGGTCGCGGATCGAGAACCCTCGACCGCCATAGCTCATGTCTTGAGGCGCCATGATGGCGGATGCGCCCCCTTCCATGGCCCTGGCAAAGCAGGCGTCTGGGTCGGCCAGGATGAGATAAGCGCTTGCGGTGACAGGGGCATCGGGCCGGGCAACGGTCTGCTCAAGATGGCCATCTTGAGCCTGATCGATCATGATCATGCCGCCGCCCAAAACCAGCTCGCAATGCGCAAGGGAGCCATCTTGTCCGGGGACTTCGAGGCGAGGCTCAAAGCTAAAGCAGCCACAAAGCCACTCTTTCGCAGCCTTTGCGTCCGCGTAGCGTAGGTTCGGAATTGCCAGACTGGACATGACTTGATGGAGCCTACCAACGCCTGGAGGACGAAATCAACTCGAACCTGCCTCAGTCTTCGACAAGATAGTCGGCGATGAGCTGAGCGGTGGCGACGAGGGCATCCATGTGGGTGCGCTCATATCCATGGCTGGTGTCCACGCCCGGGCCGATGAGAGCGACCTGGGCGCCTCCGCCCATGCGCCAATAGGCGGTGCCGTCGGAGCCATAGAAGGGATAGATGTCGGGCTTCAGCTCGATGCCGGCATGCTCGGCCAGGTGGCGAAGCTTGCCGGTGAGGGCCTTGCTGTAGGGGCCGCCGCTGTCGGCCATGCAGACGCTGCAGTGGTGCTCGCTGCCGTTCTGGCCCGTGCCGACCACCGCCATATCCAGCACTAGCATTTCAGCCAGACGCTCGGGAAGGCCGTCGCCGCCGCCGTGTCCGACTTCCTCGTGGACGCTGGCGAGCATATAGGTGCGCTGGCTGGGGGTGACTTGGGCGTCGACCACGGCCTTGATGCCGGCCAGCATGCAGGCCACGCAGGCCTTGTCGTCCAGGAAGCGCGAGCGAATGTAGCCGCTGCGAGAGTGGACAAATCGGGGATCAAAGCTCACAAAGTCGCCGATCTGGATGCCCAGCATCCGAGTTTCATCGGCGCTGGTGGTGGGCTCATCAATGCGAACTTCCAGAGTGTCGGCATTGCGGGAGGCGGTTCCCGCATCCTTGTTCACGTGCGCGGCGCCGTTGGCCAAAACGATGGAGCCGGTCCACTGCTGGCCGCTGAGGGTGCTGATCGTGACGCCTTCGCTCTCCACCGAGGGCCAGTTCACGCCGCCCAGGGCCTTCAGGCGCAGGCGGCCGTTGGGCTTGATCTCGGCCACCATGGCACCGAGGGTGTCCACGTGGGCGGTGAGGGCGCGGGGGGCGTCGTCGCGATAGCCCTCGAAATAGCTGACCAGGGCGCCCTTGTTGGTGCGGCGGCTGGGAAGGCCCAGCTCTTCCAGCTCATTCTCAATCAGGCCGACCGCCCAGTCGGTGTCTCCGGTCGGGCTGGGAGTGTTGATCAAATCCTCCAGCACCCGCACCAGATAGTCGGTCGCGATCTCAAACTGAGCCATGCGGTTTGGAGTTTAGCCGAAGGCCCCGCCCGGGAGCATGAAAGGGCGGGGCCGGAGGCGCATTTTGGGTCGGAGCTCAGGCTTCGGCGCGGGCTTTGGCCTTCGCTTTCTGCTGGCGTCGACGCAAAAGGGCGGCTCCGCCAATGGCGGCGGCGATCATCGTGCCCGGCTCGGGCACAGCGCCCGTCTCCAGCCGAAGCTGGTCGGCGCCCTTATATCGCGCCCAGTTCTGCTGCGTCGGGCCGTCCCAGCTGTTGGCAATGAGCTGGCCGTTGATGACGCCCCAGGTCCCCTTCACGTCGGCGCGGGGGGCAAACATCGTTCCGCCAAGGTAGCTCATGTTGATGTTGGAGATGTCCGGCATGTGCCATGCCACGTTCACCATCTTGCCCTTGTCCTGGCTGCCGTTGTAGCTGTAGCCGACGTTGGGCAGATCGAGAATTCCCTCGCCTTCCACGTTGATGAGCACTGAGGCTCCTTCGGGCACCTGAATTTCGACGCCCCAGATTCCGCGAAGTTCAGCCTTGTTGATCTTGAAGATGTTAAGGTTGCTGTTGGAGCCTTCCAGCCGAAGCCCGCCATAGCGGTTGCAGCTCTGGCCGGTGGCCTGCAGCGACTTCCACATCGAAGACACATCCATCAGATAGGTCTTGGCGTCGCCAAAGCTGAAAGGGCTTCCCGTCTTCAGGGCGCCGCTGTTGGCCATGGCAACGTTGGTCAGCGAAGTCGAGCCATTCCGGTAGAGGTCGCCGCGGTTGGTGCCGTTCTTCCAGGTGACGTTGCCGCCCACCACGGTCGTGGCGCCGCCCGGGTTCAGCAGGCCGAGATCGTAGTTCTCCAGCGTCAGGTTCCCGCCCACGGCGAGCTTGCCTTCAACGTCAGAGCTGTAGCCGCTGAAGTTCTCAAACACAAAAGTGTTGTAGTTGTCCGCCGCGCCAAAGAGCTGAGCGGAGGCCGGAAGGGCGGCCGACGCCGCGGCCATTGCTGCCAAGAATTTTTTCGCCATGGATGAGCTGCTCCATCGATGGGGTTCCATCTTTTGCCGCCCCCGACCCATGGAGCAGAAAGAACCTGGCAAAAGATCAGGCGCCAGAGGGGACGAGAGCCCCTCTGGCATGCGCTGGGCCTTACTTGGCCGAGGCGCGGCGGCTGCGGCGGCGGGCCAGCAGAGCGGC
>JBGSIR010000276.1:0-4220 GCA_041742415.1 Fimbriimonadaceae bacterium
TAGATCACCCGAGCCCGGAACGAATCGAGCCGCTCGCGGTAGCCGTTGTAGTCGGCCAAGAAGGAGATGTCCATCTGGCCCGTGCGCCAACCGGCCAGAGAGGCTGTGAGGCCAGACCAGACAGACCGCCGCCCGTCATACTGCGCGCCAATTGTGGCCTGGCCGCCCAGCAAAGGGAAGGCTGCCTCCAGCCGCGATGAGCCCCAGACGGTGCTGAAGGTGTCGTAGATGGTCTGCGCGCGCACGAGAAGTCCGGGCTCGGGAGCCCATTCCGACCGGAAGCTCACCTGCTGCCAGGGGCTGCTTCCGCGCTCGGCCTGCTGCCAGTCGTAGCCGGTCTGCAGGCCAAAGCTCAGGCTCTCTTCGGGCCGCCAGCCCATGCCCACCGAAAGGGCATCGCTCCGCCCCGCGCGGTCGATGCTGAGCGGAGTAAAGCCCCGGCTGTGCATGCGCATATAGTTCATGTCCAGCGAGAACGCGGGCCGAGGGCCAGAGCCGAGCGCATACCGGAGCGAGGCGCCGTAATCGATGGCGAACTGAGCGGTGTCGTCGCTGTAGACGCCTTGCCGGTAGCGGCTGAACCAGTTCAAATCGGCCTTGGGAATCGGCCGAAGGCTGCCCCGCGCGTCGTTGTCCAGATACATTCGGCCCACCCGCTTGCGGCTGGCGGGGTCGGCAAACTCGCCGATGGAGGCCTGCAGATTGCTGCGGAACGGCAGGCTCCGGCCCAGGCCCAGGCGGTCGGTGTCGGAGTTGAGGGTGAGCACGGGAGTGCGGTCGCTGGAGCCAAAGAATCCCGCTTGGCTTTCGATGGGCACAGCCCTTTGATATTCGAGCTTCGCGCCGAAGGCCCGCGCCTGCTGAGCCGCCTCCAGCCGCAGATCCACCTGCTCCTGCTTTGCGGCAGAGGCAGTGGTGCGGGTGGTGGCTTGGCTCCAGGCCACCTGGGCCGATGTTGTGATTTCGCCCAGCCGCCGAGAATCGAACACAGCCAGGTTTTGCGAGACCGTGCTGGCGCTGGGACGGTCGCTGCTGGTGCGGAATCCGGTGAGGCGGGTTGAGCCGTCCTGCGAAGGAATGGACGCCTGGCCCCGGAGCTGCAGGCTGCTTTGGCCGGGCGAGGTGAGATAGTTGTTCTGCTGGTAGAGGCCCGAGAAGGTGACATCTGACCGGCCGATGCGGTCGCGGTGGTCGAGCGACGCCCGCGAGCCGGGCTGGGGGCCGAGGATGGTGTAGAGCCGGAGATCACCGGAGGCCCTGGCCGCGGCATAGGCGCCCTGGAGGCCGAGGCCAAGTCCGAGCCGGCTCATCAGGTCGATGAGGGCGTCGGTGTCCCGAAGGCCGGGGGCGTCGAAGGCGGTGCGGGTCTTGATGAAGTAGCCCTCATCGGCCGATTGCCCGATTTCTGGCAGGTAGCGCTCAGCGCCTGGAGTCAGCGGAATGTCGAGGCGGGGAAGCGAGAAGAGGCGGGTTCGGCCAACGGTGAGAGCGGCGCCCTCCAGCCGGACTCGGCGGCCGGGGATGACCTCCACCGCCCGAGAGGATATGTGGAAGTGTGGATGGTCAAGGCTGCACGTTGTGACGCTGCAGGCCTCCAGGTTGTAGATGCCGTCCACCGCCTTTCCCTGCTCGGCATTGATGTAAAGCTCGCCTTGGATACGGCGCTCCAGCCGCTCCTCGTCCAGCACCAAGCGAATGCCGCGAAAGGTGTAAGTTTTTGTGCGGAAATTTGCTGTAATCTCGTCGGCCGCCACGTCTTCGGTCTCGCCAAGCACGCGGGCCTTGCCGATGACGCGAAAAATGTCCGTCGAGAGGTCTCCCTCCACCTGATCTCCGAAAATCTGGTAGCCGGCATAGGAGATGTAGACCCCCCCGGTGGCGCGGATGATCTGGCCTTCGCGGCGCACCGATTCGGCTTGATGGATCGTGATGCGCCCCCGGTCCTGTGCCGGCGTGGGGAGGGGCTGGGCTTGGCCAAGCGCCTGCGCCGAGATGAGAGCTGTGGCAAGCGCCAAGAGGACCTTCATTCGAGCCTCCAAAGCAGATAGAGGGCGACGGCAAAATAGAGAATATTGGGGCTCCACATCGCCAGCATCGGGGGCAGAATCTCTCGCGGACCAAGCACCTGCATGGCAATGAGCTGGCCGTAGAGGTGCAGCAGCGCAAAGCCGACGCTGATCATCAGGCCGAGAAAAGTCTCTCCTTTGGCGGCGCGCAGAGTGAGGAGAAACGCGAGGACAGCAAGGATGGCGCAGCTCGCGGGGCCGCTGAACCTTGAGTGATAGGCTAATTCCAAAGGAAGGGCCGATCGGCCCGCCGCTTTGGCGGCTTCAATTCGCTCAAGGAGCATCGCAGCGGTGTCATTTTCCGGGAGTTCCGCATTGAGCAGGTTCTCCACAGAAATCGCCTCATCAATCACAACTTGCTCAGGGCTGGAGATGAGCACCATGTCCTTGTCGGAGATCTGATTCATCACGGGCGCATTCAGCGTCCAGATGCCATTCATGTAGACTGCCGAGGGAGCGCGGTAGAGCAGGATTTCTCCCGGGCGCAGAGACTCAAAGATAAAGACATCGGTCAGGTCCACTCCGCCGTCAGCGCGCTTGGAGACCGTGCCGAATCTTCCAAAGTAGTCGCCGAACTCTGTGACAACGTTTTGCCGAAAAGTTGGCAGGGCCGAGACCCGCGCCACTTCCATCATCAGCTTGGCGTGGCGGTTCATGCTGGGCGGCACGACGTGCTCGGTGAGCCAGTAGCTGACTCCCGAGAGCGCAAGGCCCACACCCAGAACGGGCAGCATGATGCGCCGGATGGGAATGCCTGCGGCGCGCATGGCGGTCACCTCGTTGTCCCGGCTCAGCCTCGTAATGGCCAGGCTCGCCCCAATCGCCATGCCAGCGGGCAGGGTGAGCGCAAGCAGGTAAGGCATGCGCAGGAGCAGGAGCTGGAAAACGGTAGGAATGTCAACTTTCGTCAAGTCTTCCCGCAGAAGTAAGGCGACCATCTCGTTGCCGCCAAAGAGAAACGCGATGATGACTGTCCCAGAAAAGAGAGGGGTCCGGATGTCACGCAGGACCGAGCGGTCGATCATCGGAATCATGGCGACCGCCTCACTTGAACTTCGGCTCCTGGCCCTTGGCCAGCCGGCCAATATTGGCTCGGTGACTCCAGAAGATCAGCCCGACCGCGACCGACGTCAAAACGATGAAGACGGGAGTCTGAACCAGGAGAATGGCCAAGACAAGGACCAGCGCCGAAGCCAAGAGGCTTGCGAGGCTGACATAGCGAAAGGCCAAAAGAAGCAGCACAAAGGCGCCAAAGCCGCTCAGGCCGACAATCCAGCTTGCTCCCAGATAGGCTCCGAGGCCAGTGGCGATGCCTTTGCCGCCCTTAAACCCCAGCCAAGGGGTGAACATGTGACCAAGAAACGCGCAGATGCCGGTGATCAGTGCGGCGTCGGCATAGGCCAAGCCCCCCGTCAACTCGGGCCAAATCGCCGCCGCGATTCCCGCCACCGCGCCCTTCAAAACATCAAGGGCGAACACGGTGAGCCCTGGCCCCCACCCCAGCACGCGCTTGACGTTGGTCGCGCCGATATTGCCGCTGCCGTGCTGGCGAATGTCCATGCCCTTCATGCGCCCCGCGATCCACCCGAACGGAATCGAGCCGGCGAGGAAAGAGAGGGCGCAAAGGAGGATCAGCAGCATTCCGAGGCTATGAGTTTGACTTGAGAATCGAAGACCGCGCGGACCCATGCCCGCTCCTGCCTCAGCGCGGGCTCGGCGGGAGCGTCCTTTCCGGCCAGCTCCAAGTGGTGACGCTCGCTGATCAGCTGGTCGTTCACGCGGGCCAAATCGCCGGCTTCGGCCCGACTCAGGCGGCCGATTTCGCGAATCCAGTCGATGAGCGTGCTGGTTTCGGGAGACTCCGGCGAGCCAGGCGCCGAAAGCAGGTTGAGGCCGATGAGCCATTGAATGTCATCGAGCCCGCCCGGCCCCAGCTTGATGTCGCCGGGGCCTAGGCTTCGCTCCCGCTCGATGCGCCCCTTCATGTCGAGGAGGCTCGTCAGCTCTCCCTGGGAAAGCCCGCCCTCCTGCGAGGCTAAGCGGAGCGCACGAAGCGGCCAGGAAGGGCCCGAAACAAGCGCCGGGCGCGCCCATGCCAGGCGCTCCCAGGGCTCCATCCGAGAGGTGCGGTAGCGGTCGAGCGCTTCGGCGCGG
>JBGSIR010000277.1:0-6490 GCA_041742415.1 Fimbriimonadaceae bacterium
GCCGACGCCGAGGCCGCTTTTGCCCTGATTCGGTCGCGGGCGGCGGAATGGGGAGTGGACCCGCAAAAGGTGGGAATGGTCGGATTCTCCGCCGGCGCCATGCTCACGCTCTCCACAACGCTCCGGTCTGAGACGGCCAAGCCCGCCTTCATCGGCAACATCTATGGCCCGCTCACTGCCGTCGAGCCCCCGGCCGACGCCCCGCCGCTCTTCATCGCCCTGGCGGCCGACGATCCCCTCTTTGCCAACGCCGGCTTCGGGCTGATTGAGGCCTGGAAGACGGCGCGCAAGCCGGTGGAATTCCACTACTACGAACAGGGCGGCCACGGCTTTGGCATGTATCCCAAAGAGACGACCAGCACCGGCTGGTTCAGCGCCTTCTCCGCCTGGCTCCGCATGCGCGGGTTCATCAAGGCCAAATAGACTTTCCGCGAACTCCGGCTCTTCCTGCATGCATGATGCATTGGGAAGAGCCGGGCATAATATGAGCGTGGATGACCTGATGCGGCGCATACTCCTTCGCGACCCAGCGGGGATTCAAGCCTGGCTCAATGCCCGGCCGGACGATGTCAATAGATTTGATGACAACGACTATACGCCACTTCACTTTGCGCTGATACAGCGGCCTGTGTGCATCGCATGCCTTCGCATTCTGCTTGAAGCTGGAGCCTCTGTCAATCCAATACGCCCTCAAGCCAGCAAGCGGCCCACTTACTACTCTGGGTCAACAGCGCTAGCCCTGAGTGAAGCCGCTGTCGAGAGTGGGAGCATGGAAGCTTGTGAACTCCTCCAAGCACATGGATTGGACTTTACTGATACATCAAGCAGGGAGAGTCATGCCCTGCTTACTGCGGCATCTGATCCTGAACTGCTGCCCGTGCTCAAATGGATGCTGTCGCTGGGGTGTGACCCCAATTATCAAAGCAAGTATCGCGAAACGGCGATCACGTCCGCTCTCCTGCACTCCAGCCAAGAGGCCGTCGAGGCGCTCCTGAGTGCGGGCGCTGACCCGGGCATTGAAGGATGGTCTGAGGCGCACATGGCGGCGTATTTCAACCAGCCCGATCGAATACAAGAGCTGGTCAGTCGTGGAGAGGACATTGACGCCTTCAGCAGCCGGATCGAATGCACGCCGCTCCACTTTGCTCTGCGCCGAGGCCATGAAGCAGCGGCAAAGGAGCTGCTTGAATTAGGAGCCAAGCGCGAGGCTGGCTATGAGTCCCTCATCGAAAGCGCTGCCCTCGGCGGCTCTGTTCAATGCCTGCAGCTTATTATCAAAGCAGGACTAGAAGAAAATCGAATCCCTCCTCAAATGGACATCGCAGAGATTCTAACGGATATGAATGCAGAACTGAAGCAGGAACTCAGTGAGTCTGGGCTGGACTTCGATGACGACATGCTAAGTTTCTTAAAGACTTCTGCTGAGGATGAGGGCGAAAGAGCAGGATCACTGGACTCTGCTTTGGCTGTTGCCGCTCACAGGGGGGATTTGAATATGGCGCGGCGCCTTCTGGCCCTGGGCGCCAGCCCAACGGCTGAGACTCATGGAGAAAGCGCCTTAACGGCCGCCAGCAACAGGGCTATGGCTTTGCTTCTCTTGGATGCCGGAGCCGACCCTGGTGGCATCACATCCGAAGCGGCCCGTCGCATCGCCGGCATTGAGTTAAGCGAATCGCAAGGATACGAGGCTCTCCTCCGCTTGGACTCTGCCGCATTGCAGCAGGCGCCCCCAAAGGCAGAGCTCAGCCCAACTGATGGTACGACACCTTACCGACAAATCATGATTCGGACTGGACTGATCGCATACCATGCCCGCAGCACTTTGGGAATGCTGCCGGCAATGGCCTGCCCAAGCGCTCGACCGGATCCAGCCGGATATAGAACGGAGGGCCCCGCCTGGTGCGCCAGCCGATACGGGCAGAGTGCCACCTTTTTGCCAGACAATCGGATGATCCTGATCGGGGGCGAGCATGAGGATTACTACGATCCTGATTTTTGCATATACAACGACATCTTCATGATCAACGAACAGGGCGAGATCACCATTTTTGACTATCCAGAATCCGCCTTTCCACCCACTGACTTTCACACGGCCACCCTGATCGGCGATCACATCTGGATCATCGGAGGCCTTGGCTATAAAGAATTACGCTTGCCAGAATGTCCAATTTTTCGCCTCAACACCAAGTCGTGGAACATAGAGCGGCTCGCCGGCAGCGGCGACGCTCCACCGCGCCTCTACAGTCATCGCGCCACGATCACCCCGTCTGGCGAGATCAGAGTCTGGTCCGGGACATGGGTTCCATTTTCAAAGCCGAGCCTCCTGCGACGTGGGAAGGAGCTTGACCACAAAAAGAATGAACAGGCGTGGCTTCTTGACCGAGAGAAGTTGGTCTGGCGTGTGGATGACTCCTTAGCCGACTGAGAATGTCTCCTCCGCAGCCAAAGGCTCCCAGAGACCGCTCCAGCGGCGGAGCTCCTCTTCGCGAATCTGAAGATGGCTGCCGGGCAGTCTGTTCCGAAGCTCCAGCCGCCGCAGCAGCTCGTCCAGGGGCGCCTCGCAGACCATAAGCCGCACTTCCGCCCCCGCCTCGCCGAACCGGGCGACGAGCCCAGCCCGTTCGTCGCGAAACCAAAAGCCAAAGTCGAGAATCACATCCTGCCCGCGGCGAACCAGGTCTTCGGCCAAGTCCAGAATGATGCTCTCCACCGGCTCCCGCAAAACATCCTGCAGCGGCCGCTCATTAGCCAGCCGCGTCATCCAGTCATCCGCGCTCAGCCACATCGCTCCCGTCTCCTGCGCCAGCGAAGCGGCCAACGTGGACTTGCCCGAGCATGGGAGCCCGCAGATGAGGGTGAGAACGGGCATAAAGCCATTCTGGCGCGAAGCGGCGGATCAAGCGGCCTGGTAACCTGGGAAGCACCAAATGGCCGCACAAGAATTCAGCTTTGACATCGTCTCGAAGGTCGATCTGGCCGAGGTGAAGAACGCCTTCAACCAGGCCGAAAAGGATCTGCAGAACCGCTATGACCTGAAGGGCACGGCGGCGGAGATCGAGCTGGGCGAAGCGGAGTTTCGGCTGACCGCCGGAGACGATTTCCAGCTCGGCCAGCTGCGTGACATCGCCATCAGCAAGCTCCAAAAGCGCGGCATCGGCTACAAAATGATCGTCCAGGAGAAGATCGAGCCGGCGGGCGGAATGACGGTGAAGCAGCGCCTCACCTTCAAGCAGGGGCTGGAGCAGGACGAGGCCAAGAAGCTCGCCAAGGAGATCAAGGGCATGGGCCTCAAGGTGAACTCTCAGGTGCAGGGCGACGCCGTGCGCGTGAGCGGCAAGGCGAAGGACGATCTGCAGAAAGTGATGGCCAACGTCAAGGCCATGGACCTTCCCTACGAGCCCTCCTTCGACAACATGCGCTGAGCGAAGGAGGGCTTGCTCGGGTCAGCCGTTCAGGCCGCCCAGCCAATCACGAAGCTCGTCCCAGCTTGTGATGAACACCCGACCGTTGGACCAAGTGATGGTCACCGTGCCATCGGCCTCCCAGACAATCTGGGCAGGCAGGAGCCGGTCGGGTCCAGTGATCGTTCCGAAGCCCGTTCGGTCGCCGCGGAAGTTCAGATCGCTGCCATAGCCCGAGCTGCCCGAAGTCTTTTGGTTCACCTTGACGCCATTGACGGGCTCCTTATAGATCGTCGTCGCGACCGTGAAGGTGCGGCCTTCGCCCGACCACGTCGTGGTGGTGGTGGCCTGAGAAGCGGTCAGCTCTCCGTTCGTGATGAAGGTTCCTTTGCCGGGAATCGCTCCCTCCACCATGAACTTCCGCCCCTCTCCCGTGGCCGCGCGCAGCGACTTGAGGGAATAGCCAGCCCAGGGTCCAGCGTCAATGTCATGCTCGTACCTCTTCGCTGCGAGGCCGTCGAGAGTGTCGTCGTGCGCAACGTCCTTGAATCCGGCCGGCAAGGTCAGGGCTTGGTCTTCAAAGTACCGGAATGTGAGAGGATCTGTCGAGGTGCGATCCTGCCAAAGCTTAAGCCTTTGGTTGTAGCGGACGGGGTCCAGAGTCTCTGGCGAAAGGCCGTCTCCACCCAGGTCTGGATCGAAGTCTTCGGAGCTCGTCTCAAGCGCCAAGTCTGAAACGGCCAGAAGCTGGAGGGCCGCCTCGGGCTGCGATGCGGCCAATTCGGTTCCGGGAGAGCAGCCAAGGGTGAGCGCCGCCAGGGCCGCAGAAATCGGGAGAAGCGTGCGGGTCTTCATTCTGATGAGCGTTAACGATGTGCCCTCTCCAAAGTTTAGAGAATTGATCATTCCTAGGGAAGCTGCCAGACCCTTGACAAGATCTTGATAACTTTGCCCATTTCCAGTGAACTTCTTGAACGGTCCATCGTTGCCTCTTGATTCCGTTGGTGCTGAGCCCCGGGAACCGGTGCGGCGCGCGCAGGTGTTGAATCGGCATGAAGCAATGGAGCTTCATCGCCCTGGCGGCCGCCGCCAGCGGAGCGATGCTCGCACTCTCGATGCCTCTTGCCGGAGCCGCCGGGCTCGGGTGGGTCTTCCTCATGCCGCTGCTCTTGGCCATTCGGGGGCAGGGGGCATTTCGCGGCTTTGTGGGCGGCATCGGCGCCGCCATGCTGGGCGGCTGGCTCAGCACAACTCCGATCATGGGCGCCGCTCCCGTGACCGATGGAACCTGGGCCTGGAACTATGTGGGCTTCGGGCTCTATGGCATGGCCGTGGCGGTCTTCTGCGCCTTTGTCGCCGAGGTCAAGACCCACAACCTGCGCTCGTGGCTCGTCCTCTCCTGCCTCGGCGTCGCCGTGGAGTGCGTCACGTTCATCCGGATGCCCGCCCATCTGGCGCTCAGCCAGTTTGCCGCGTCGCCGATGGTCGCAATCGCCTCCGTCACCGGAATCTGGGGGGTGAGCTGGATTCTTTGGGCCGCCAACCTCAGCGTCCTGCAAAAGCGCGGCCACAGATGGGCCGCAGGCGCCGCGGCCCTCGGCGTCGTCATGCAGGCCTTCTCTTGGACCAGCCTGAACTCACTGACCCCCGACTCGATGACCGCCGACAAAACCGGCCAAGCCGGCTTCCTGCAGACCGACCAAGGCGGGGCCGATGCTCTGCTTCCCCTTCAAGCGCCTTTGGCGGCCGCCCAGCCCGCCTTCGTGGTGTGGCCCGAGCTCAGCACCACAACCCACGACCGCGAGCCGCTGAGCCAGTTTGCCGCCGAGCCCGGCGGCTGGACCGTGGTCACATCGATGATGGACGACGCCCATCCAAAGCCTCACAACGCCGCCATCGCATTTCGGCCCGAGGGAGAGTCGGAGCCCTATCACAAGCGGATGCTCTTTGGCGGAAAGGCCGAAATCGCAACTCCAGGCAAGGAGCCCCGAGTGGTGCACGTCGCCTCGATGAACGTCGCCCTCAACATCTGCTTTGACAGCTGCTATCCCTGGATCATGCGCGATTCGGTGCTGGCGGGAGCCAATGCCATCGCTCTGCCAACTCTCGACCCCAAGTCACCCAACGGGTTCATTCAAGCCGCCCACGGAGCCTTCACCCCATTCCGGGCGGCCGAGCTGGGAGTGCCGATTGTGAGGGCGGAAAACACCGCATGGTCCATGGTGGTGGAGCCGAGCGGACGGATCACGGCCAAGGCCGGGGTCGGATGGGAAGGCGCCATGGCCCGCGCCCTGGAAGAGCCCGACCGCCCCACTCCCTATCGCCGGTGGGGCGACTGGTTCCTCTATGCCAGCCTGGCCGCCGTCGCGCTCGGCGCCTTTGCTGCTCTGAGAGACCGCGTCAGTCCGGCTTCGTCCAGGCCCGCTCGCTGAGGCGAAGAGTCTTTGTCTTGCCATTCAGGGACGCTGTCACCACGGCGTCCCGCCAATTCTTGCCGGAAGGAACAAGAAACGTCTCTTGACCTCGGTGCTTCTCCTGCTTCAGCGACTGCCCGCCCAGCTTGGCGGTGAGCTTCGCGCCCCGGCTGGCCTCGACATAGATTCGCCCGCCTTCGTGCTTGGTCGCCACCAGGAAGGGCTGCTTGCGGCCCCAGCTCAAAACCAGGTCGGTCACCACCTCGCTGCGGCCCGGCTTCAAAGGGGCCTGCGCCGAGCCGGAGGCCATTGCGGCGACTTTCTTCTCCACTTCTTCCCGGCTCTTGCCCGCCAGCTTGGGGCCGAAGGTTTTGCCGTCATCGCCGTGGCACCGGCTGCACGCCTGGGCGTAGTAGCGGACGGGCCGGAAATCGGGAAGCTCCGGCGGAGCCGCAGGCGAGAGAACGGCGGCAAGGGAAAGGAAGCCGACAACCATGCCCTCAGATTGCCTGCCTGGCCGCTTGCCCAAAGTGACTGATTCAGCCAAAACTGAGCCAATAAAACGGCTCAGTTTTGTCAAGTATCAGGCCAGTGGCGCGAGCCGCTGCAGGATGTGCGCGGCCAAGGCGTCCATGTCGGCGGGCAGCGGGGCAGGCAGCGAAACGGCTTCGCCCG
>JBGSIR010000278.1:0-7094 GCA_041742415.1 Fimbriimonadaceae bacterium
CGGTGCGCACCTCGCCATTGCCCGACCGCACCGGCGGCGCGCCCTGAGGCGGCTTGGACTGCGGAGGATTGGCCCTGGGCGGGGCGGCCTTGGGAGGAGCGCCTTTCGGGGGAGCAGACTGCGGCGGAGCCGTCTTCGGAGGAGGCGTAGAGCCTCCGCCCTTGCCGCCCTTCTTGCCCCCAAGAAGCTCGTCGGCAAAGCCGGCGGTGGGAGCGGCGACGACAGCCATAATGGCCAGCGCGAGCATCGTTGATCGTTTCATGGGGGTGAGTTGTTCCTCGCAGAATATGACGCGCATCGCCCGCCGACGATTCATCGTATCCCCAAAGAGCCATGTCTGAACCCATTTCCCCCGCTCCCCGCCTGCTGGTCATCGGCGGTTCGGGCATGCTCGGCCAGGATGTTTGCCGGGCCGCCGAGACCCTTGGCTGGACCGTCGCCGCGCCGCCCCGATCTGAGCTGGACCTGCTGAACGCCGACCAGCTTCGATACTGGGAGCTCGACGAGCGCAAAGCCTTTGATTTCTGCGTCAACTGCGCCGCCTACACCCAAGTCGACAAGGCCGAGGAGGAATCTTGGGAGGCGATGCGCCAAAACGGGGTGGCTCCCGGGATGCTGGCCGATCTCTGCCGCCGCCGGGGCTGGAGACTGGCCCACATCAGCACTGACTTTGTTTTTGATGGTGAGGCCACCGAGCCCTACCCCCCCACCGCCCTTCCCCGCCCGCTCGGCAAATATGGGTCCACCAAGCTCATCGGTGAGCAGAACGTGGCAAAGGAGAATCCCAACGCGCTCATTGTCCGCACCGCCTGGCTCTTTGGCGCGGGCGGAGGCAGCTTCCCCAAGACGATGATTCGCGCCTGGCTGGCCGGGAAAGACCTGAAAGTCGTGGCCGACCAGACCGGCTCCCCGACCTCAACGGCAGCTCTGGCGCGGTCCCTCCTGGCCATGGTGGCGGCGAATGCTCCGGCAGGTATCCACCATTTGGCGGGGCCGGAGGCCATGACTTGGCATGAGCTGGCGAGCCGGGCCATCGCGGCCTATCGTGAGGCGCACAGCCTGGATCTTCCTCTGCCGGAGATCTCCCCCATCGCGACCTCCGACTGGCCCACCCCGGCCCGCCGCCCCGCCTACAGCGTCCTCGATTCCTCCGGCGCCCACGCGGCAGGCGCCGCGCCGTTTCCGCCTCTCGCTGAAGAGCTTCGGGACTTCGCGCTCAGACTTGGTCCGCCCGAGGCCCTGTCTTGAGCGAGGCGCCCGACCTTTCGCGCCGCTATGGCCCAGTGGGAGAATCTGGAGCATGGCGGCAGGTGTCGGAAGCCTACTACTGGGACCGCTTGAACGAAGCCGAAGAGATCGTAAGGCGGCTGGGCGCGGGCGCGCAGGGCATTGGCGGGCAGTGGATGCGGCTGATCGAGGCCGAAGCCATCACCCGCAAAAGCAGCTCCGTTTCCCGCATCAACGACTGGTTGGAGCTGGAGCTGATCGAAGAGGAGTGCCCTCCTCTGGGCGAGCTTGGGGCCGAGATCGAAGCTTCATGCCTGGGTGTCGCCCGCCGCTTTGGCTGGACTCCCGGTCCTCTGGTGCGCGTGATGGTGATGGCTCAGCACGCCGACACCCCTTGGACGCCCGGCCGCCACGGCTTCTGCGTGGACAAGCACCCGTTCGAGAAGGTCTGCATCCCCTATGCCTCTCTTCGCTCATCGGAGGAGCTGGACAACGTCATTCGCCACGAGTTTGCCCATGTCATGACGCTAAACTGGGCGCAGGGCGGATGCCCTCTCTGGCTGGATGAAGCCATCGCCATGATCTCGGCCGAGGGTCCGGCATCGGGCGCGAAAAACAGGTTTCGGCGCGGAGATTGGGAGTGGCTGGAGCCCCATCCCCTCAGCGCCGCGTTTGGCCTGGACCGCACGGACTCTCACGGCCAGGCGCTGGTTTGGCAGGCCTACCAGCAGTCCGCCGTGATCGGCCAATGGATGCTGAACCAGGCCGGGCCAGAGGGCGTCGGCAAGGTGCTGGAAGCGCTGGGAACGGGCGGATTTTGGCCTCGACTCGTGCGCCGCGCCCTCGGCCAGGAGGAGGAAGACCACGCACTGCGGCAGGTCTTTGGCCTGGATTCAGGCGGCATCTTTGACACTGTGCTGGAATCGCTCCATGAGCGCCCCGCCGGACCGTGAAGGTAGCCTCTGGGCATGTTCCTGCTGGCCGGAATCCTCGCGGCGCCCCAAGCCTATTCTGCGGGGCAAACCGCCGAACTGCCCCGCGGCGAAGTGCTGGCGCCCAACGCCTTCATCTCTGGCGCCCAAGGAGCCGCCCTCACCCTGCGCGGAAACGACACGACGTTTGACTTGAGCGGGCTGGTGCTTCGCGGAGCGTCCGCCGAAGCAGAGCCCGACCAGCGGGCCGGTGTGGGCATCCGGGTCTTCGGGCGCAACGTCACCATCAAGAACGCCCGCGTGCACGGGTTCAAGGTCGGACTCTATGCCCAAGACGCGCCGGGCCTCAAGATCATCGATTCCGACTTCAGCCACAACTGGAAGCAGCGCCTGAAATCTGGCCTCGACAAAGAGGACCTGAGCGATTGGATGAGCTACCACGACAACGACAACGACGAGTGGCTGAGGTACGGCGCGGCGGTCTACCTGCGCAACTGCGACGGCGCCGAAGTGCGCGGCCTGCGCGTCGTGGGCGGGCAAAACGGGCTGATGATGGCCGAAACCGACGGCGCCCTGGTCTGGAATACTGACCTCAGCTTCAACTCCTCCATCGGCATCGGCATGCACCGGAGCAGCCACAACCGCATCATGCACAACCACATCGACTGGAATGTGCGGGGATACAGCCATGGCGTCTATAACCGAGGACAAGATTCAACCGGCATTCTGATCTATGAACAGTCCAACAAGAACATCTTTGCCTACAACTCCGTGACGCACGGCGGCGACGGCTTCTTTCTTTGGGCTGGGCAGGACACCATGGAGACCGGAGGCGGCGGATGCAATGACAACTTGGTCTATGGCAACGACTTTAGCCACGCTCCGACCAACGGCATCGAGGCCACCTTCAGCCGCAATGCCTTTGTCAACAACCTGATGATGGAGTGCTGGCACGGCATCTGGGGCGGATACAGCTATGACAGCCTCGCCTATGCCAATGTCTTCGCCCACAACGCCGAGGCCATCGCCTGGGAGCACGGACAGAACAACCTCATCGAGGGCAATGACTTTATTCGCAATCGTCAGGGCATTGTGATGTGGCGCAAGCCCAGCGAAGACCCCAACTGGGGTTATCCCAAGCGCCGTGACTCCCGCGCCGTCGAAAACACTCTGGTCCGCAACCGCTTTTGGGACACCGAAGACGCTGTCTTTGTCCTCAATCGCACTGAGCGCACCATGATCGCCTTCAACCGGATCGAGCGGGCCGGACGTCTGATGCGCTCCGATGCTGAGAATCCGAACCTGATGGTGCAGGCCAGCTCCGCGACGCTGGCCGCCAGCACGGACTCAGCCTTCGAGGCGCTCTTCCAAGCCGCCATAAACCCTTCTGCCAAAGCTCAAGAGTCCATCCTCAACGGCGCCGGCAACGCCAAGCGGGTGCTGGAGTATGACAATGAGGTCTATGCGTCCCTCTTTGAAACCGACTGGACGCCATGGAAAGTCCCTGCCGGGGCCCCGCAGAAGCTGGCCGAAAAAACCCCAGGAGTGCCAGCCATTCCTGCTCCTTTGAAGGGCGGAATGAACCCTTTCCTGAAGCCTCATGAGCTGCGTGGCCGACGATATATCTTGGTGGATGAGTGGGGCCCCTACGACTTTCAATCGCCCCGACTCTGGCGCCGCGCGGTGCCGGAGCTGGGCGCCTCAAACTACCTTTTTGAGGTGCTGGGCCCGCCGGGAAAGTGGCGATTAAAGTCCGCCACAGAAGGCATTACATTGGCCCAGACCGAGGGCTCTGTTCCGGGTGAAGTCTTGATCCGCGTTCCCGAAGGCCTCAATGGCCAGGTCAAGGTCGAGCTGGAGTACGTCGGCAGAAAGACCACCAACCACCGAGGCCAGACCGCTGCCGCCGGGCAAAGGGTGGCCTTTGAATGGAGCGAATTCCGCATGCCGGTGCAGTGGACGACCCGCTATTGGAACTACACCGCCGCCACCCAAGACCCGCGCACCGCTCCGGACGAATGGCGCCGCGTCATCTCTGGCCCTCCCGCCCTCATTGAGAGCGGGCTGGAGCTGAAGAAGGCCTGGTCCGGCTCGCCGGGAACAGGGGTCAACGCCAACCACTTCACCACCATCAGCGAGGGCGTTTTCGACGCTCCCAAGGGCCGGCACATCCTGGACATCACAAGCGACGATGGCGTGCGAGTCTTTTTGGATGGCCGCATGATCCACGAGGACTGGACATATCATGGGCCCACAACCGTCTCTCTGCCGGTGGAGTTGGGAGGCCGCCACACGATCAAAATCGAGCATTTTGAACTTGACGGCTACAGCACCATTGCCGCGTCGTTCCGTCCGGCGGACTAGCTCCGCCGGGCCCCTCCGGCATTCTGCGAAAAATGCCGATATAATCAGAGACCTCTGCGGAGCGGTGTCCGAGCGGCTGAAGGAGCACGATTGGAAATCGTGTATAGGGCAACCTATCGAGGGTTCGAATCCCTCTCGCTCCGCCATCTTCAGCCATGAGCGCTTACACACCTGAAGAGACCGCCCAGCGCGACTCCGTGCGGGCGGCGCTGAAAGAGGCCATCAACAGTGCCCAAACCATCCTGATGCCCGACTACCGGGGCAATGAGGGGCCGGGCGAATTTGCGCTGCAGAATGTGGGACTGGAGCCCAACGCCTATGGCGGCACGGCCCAGGGCCTGCGCTATCAATTCGAAGGTGAGGAGGATCTCCTGCACCTCTTCATCGTGCGGGCAGATGGCAGCTCTGCCACGGTGGAAGAGGCCAAAGCAATTGCCGCCTGGCTCCTGCCCGAAGTGCCGCCCGGCATGATCTGGCTCAACGCGGGCCGTCGATCAATGCACTTTCACTTCGGCCACGAGCTCCTCGTCGCCGAAGACGCCTAGCTGCCGGCCCGCTTCAGGCTTTCGACGAACCGCTTGAAAGTGGCGGCTTCAACGCCGGCGCCCATCGCACTCACAAAACGGAGTTGGCCGGACTTGCGATCCACCCAGTTCATCGCCGAATAGCGGCGGCTGTCAAAGCGCCCCGTTTCGAATTCGATTTTGCCCAGCAGCTTTGACTGAGCCTTGACCCTTCGCTCAACAGGCACGTCGTCGCCCGTCTCCGACATCAGCATCACATCGCCGATGCCCCCGCTTGCCGTCTGAACGATCAGGCTCTTGTCGACGCCAGGCTGGCGAAATTCAAAGGTCGTGCCTGGCTCCTCATCATCATAGAAGCTCAGCTCGTGCGCCTTGAACCCGCTGGGGAGCCAGCCGGGGATCACTGCCTCTGGACTGAAGGCCTGAACCTGCTGAAGCTGGGCGGCATTGAGGCCTGGCGACGAGGCAAGGGCAAGGGCAAATAGCGCGGCGGTCATCATCCCTCCAGGTGCATCCAGGAGCATAGCTCACGGACCACTCCTTCGGCGGCAATTTTGTCCAAGGCGTTGCGGAAGTCGCGCACGCTGCAGGGGTGAGTGGTGAAGGCGATCTCGCCTTGGCCATCCTCCTCGGGCAGGGTCCGCATCTCCATCGCCGAAAGCGAAACATCGTGAAGGCCAAAAATCGTACTGATTCGGCCGAGAGTGTTCGGTCGGTCGGCCACTCGCAGGCGGATGTAGAAGCAGCTCGTCTGGTCGGCCACCGGCTGAATCCTCATGCCCTCGGCATAAGGAATCGCGCTGCCGCTGCCGCCGATCATGATGTTTCGGCCTACGTCAATGAGGTCGCCCACCACTGCGCTGGCAGTTGGGTCGGCTCCGGCGCCACGCCCGCTGAACATCAGGTCGCCCACAAAGTCGCCATTCAGCCAAAGGGCGTTGTAGACCCCATCGACCCGCGCAAGCTGGTGGTCGAGCGGAATGAGCGCTGGGTGGACCCGAAGCGCAATCAGCCCCGGCTCAACTTCGCGGCAGACGCCGACCAGCTTGATGGTGCGGCCAAATGCGGCGGCATACTGAAAGTCGATCGGCGAAACCTGGCGAATGCCCTGCACTTCGATCTCGTCCAGCGGCGCCTGCCGACCAAAGGTGATGGCCGCCAGGATGGCGATCTTGTATTTGCTGTCGATGCCATCCACGTCGTTCGTGGGGTCGGCCTCGGCATAGCCGGCTTCCTGCGCCTCTTTCAGCGCATCCTCAAAGCTGATTCCCCGGTCGCGAATGGCGGTGAGGATGTGGTTGGTGGTGCCGTTGAGGATGCCCAGCATGGCCTCGACGTCGTTGCCCGCGAGCTGGTGCTTCAAAGCCTGCACCACGGGGATGCCTCCGCCCACGGCGGCTTCAAAATGCAGGTCCAGCCGCGAGAGCTTGGCGTGGGTGATGAGGCGCGAGCCGTGCTTGGCGATGAGCTCCTTGTTGGCTGTCACCACATGCTTGCCGGCGTCCAGGGCGGCCTGCACGATCTCGGCCGCCGGCTCCTCGCCGCCCACCAGCTCGCAGACCACCTGGATCTCGGGGTCGGCAATGATGTCGCGCCAGTCCGCCGTCAGCATCCCCGCAGGAAGGCCTCGGTCGCGGCTGCCGTCACGCACCGCCACCCGGCGCACGTCCATCGGGGAGCCCACCTTTTGGATGATCTCCTCCTGGTTCTCCAGGATCATCCGGTAGACGCCCTGCCCCACCGTTCCAAAGCCGATCAGGCCAATTTGGATCGGGCAGTTGTCATTCAACATAGAGAATGGGCTCTCCGGGCTGCACCAGGTCGCCGCTCTTCACCAAGAGCTTGCCGACTCGGCCCGCGCAGGGCGCCGTGATCTCGTTGAAGACCTTCATGGCCTCAATGAGCCCCACAACGTCCCCGGCGTTCACCATGTCTCCCTCCTTCACGAAGGGCGGAGTGCCTGGGCTGGATTGGGAGTAATAGATGCCCATCATAGGGCTGCTCACCGGGATGCCCTTGGCTGCTGCCGGAGCCGCCGTCTTCTTGG
>JBGSIR010000279.1:0-1958 GCA_041742415.1 Fimbriimonadaceae bacterium
CAAGAAGGTGTGCGTGTCCACCCGCGCCGAGGGCATGCAGACAAAGAGGCTCCCGGCGGCGACCGAGCGGGAATCGGCCGACACCCCATGGACCTGGGCGCCGGCCGAAAAATCAGCCGCGCGGGGCGACAGGCCGCACGCGGCCAGAATCTCCTTGATTGGAGCGCTCATCGGCGCCGTTGTACCGCTCTGCCGCACCGGTTTGCGGGGCCGCCTTCACAAGGCCCTGTTCGGTCATGGCAAGCACGATCTCCCGGTACGGCGGACCGGCTACGGCGCCGCCATAAAATTCGCTCTTTGGGTCGTCCACCATCACGAGGACGGTGTACTTGGGATTCGGCATCGGGAAGAAGCCGACGAAGCTCGCCACATACTGCATGCGCGAAGCGTCCCGACCGCTGCCCAGCTTCTGCGCTGTGCCTGTCTTTCCGGCCATGGGCAGGCCAGGAATCGCCAGGCTGTGGCCCGTTCCGTACTTTTGATTGATGACGTCCTCGGCCGCCCGCATCACCTGCCGGCAGACTTCGGGGCGGAGGAACTTCCCTCTCGATTCAGGCTTGAGGGCGACTCCGCCGGCTTCAAGAACGAGGCGCGGCTCCATAAGTTCACCGCCGTTGCCGAGCATGGAATAGGCGGCGGCGAGCTGAAGCGGAGTGCAGTTGACGGCCTGGCCAAATCCCCAGTTGGCGGCCTGAAGCTCGGGCGCGCCTGTGTCCTTGGTGAGGATCGCCTTTGCGGTGGATTCACCGGTTAGGCCGAGCCGAGTGGGCCGGGCGAGGCCGATCTTTTGGTAGAAGTCATAGAGCCGCGCCTGACCCAGCCGCCCCGCCCACTGCGCGGCGCTGGAGTTGCAGCTCCGGGCGATGGCTTCGCGCTCGTCGATCATGCCAAACGCCAAGTTGTCGTGGTTGCCCACCGAAGAGCTGCGGCCAATGGGCAGCCGGGCGACAGACTTTGTGAGCTGGCCCGGCCGGAGCGTGCCCGCCTGCAGCGCCTGCGCCAGAGTGAGCAGCTTGAAGGTGCTGCCGGGCTCAAACCGGCCCTGAACCGCAGCATTGAATTCGGTGCCCTCTTTGGGAGAACCGGCGGGGTCGAAAGTCGGCCAGTTGGCCAAAGCCAGCACGTCTCCCGTGCTGTTTTCGATGACGACGGCCGCTGCCATGTTTGCGCCGCTCGCTTCGCCAGCCTTTCGGATAGCGTTGAAGGCGGCATCCTGAAGCCGGGTCTGCACCGTCAGGCGAATCGATCGGGATGACTCCAGGCTGGGATCGAGGCCGGCAAGTGCCTTCTTGGCCCCGGCATCCAAGCCGGTCATGCCTTCGGGCAGACCGCCTTCGCCCGTCAGGAAATCCGCCATTTCGCGCTCCAGGCCCGTCAGTCCCTCGGGGCGCCCCTCCTCGATCTTCACCGCGCCCACGATTCCGCCAAAGCTGGGACCGGCGACGATGGAGCGGCTCGAAGTGGCCTCGATGCCCACGCCGTCGGCCTTCCATTTGAAGTTCAGCGTGTTGAGGGCCGTCACCTGGTCTGGGGTGAGCGTGACTCGCCAAGTGCGGCTCTTCGGCTTAGTCCCAAAGCCTGCCAGGTCTCCGCTGGCGAGGCCAGTGATGGCCGAGAGCGAAGCAAAATAGCCGGGGGCCGTGGGGGTCTTTGCCGTGCCGATGCGAAGCTCATATTGGCCCACCGACTGAGACAAAATGTCGCCCTCGCGGCTGCGAATCGGGCCGCGCTTCAGCGTCTGCGGCGAGTCGATGCCGCTGGCCTGCCGAGGCTTTTCCATCATCAGATGCGCCCGCGTTTGGGCGGCGGCCGCGCTGATGAAGACCGCCGAAACGCAGACAGCCGCCCAGGCGCCGCCCTGCTTAGGCTTGGCTTTCTTCGCTGGCCGCTTCGGCATGAGCCTCCTCCTCCTGTCCGTCCCGCACCATTCCGTGGCGGCTTGCCAAACGGTCGAGCGC
>JBGSIR010000280.1:0-7586 GCA_041742415.1 Fimbriimonadaceae bacterium
CGCGCCGGCAGCGAAGAGGAGATTGCGGTGGAAGCCGGAGTCACCGAGCAGCAGGTGCGCGACGCGCTTGCCTCGCAGGACACGCTGCGGGTGGCCTCGCTGGACGCCTCGCCCGGAGACGGCGAAGACACTGAAAGCGACATCGACCGCCTGGACCACGCCGATTTCGAAGCGCCCGAATCCTCGATGGAGGACAAGATGCTCATCGCCCATGCCATCAGCCAGCTCCGCGAGCTGGAGCAGCGGGTGCTAGTGCTCTTCCACTTCGAGGCCAAGACGCAGACCGAAATTGCCGCTGAACTGGGCATCTCCGGCAACTATGTCTCCCACATCCTGCGCCAATCGCTCAGCAAGATGCGCCGCATTCTCATGGATGAAGAGCTGCTGGACCGCAAGTCGCGGGCCAAGCGCGGAGACGCTCAGCTTATTGACGTGGACACCGCGCTCTACAACAATTCCTACCTGGCGCGCCGGCTCTCCGAGGAGACGCACCGGGCGAGCTGCGGCATGGACTCCGTCTCCATCACGCTGTTCCGACTGGTGGGCTTGGATGCCGTGCGAAGCTTCTTTGGCGACGAGGAAGCCCGCGAGATCATCGTGGACTCTGGCGCCGAGCTGAGGGGCTGCGTGCGGTCGCTGGACATCGTCTGCCGCCGAAGCGAAGCCGAATTTGCGGTGATCCTTCCGGCCATCGGCAAGCTGGCCAAGCAGGCGCACGACCGCCAGGCCGCCGAGCTCCGCTCGTGGCTCATCTCCCGGTTTGGCCCCACCGACAAGCTTAGGTTTGAAACCGGCTGGGCCACCGCTCCCGACGACGCCCAGAACGCCGACGGCCTTTTGGCTGCTGCCGAAGCCCGCATGGGCCCGGCTCCTGCGTCTCGCGCGGCCTAAGCTCTGGGGCATGTCCCTGGAGATTCGCGCCGCGCACGATTTCACCTGCCCTTGGTGCTGGATTGGCCTGAGTCAGGCCCGCCGCCTGCAGATGTCCTTTCCCGTGACCATCCGCTGGGTGGGGCACGAGCTCTATCCCGAAGCCCTGCCTTGGCCCGAGCCTTCGACCCCTGAGTCGCCCCCGGAAAACCGCCCCCGCACGCTCACCCGCCTGCAGTTCGCGGCCCACATCGAGGGCATCAAGTTCCCCCGCGTCGAGCGGCCCCACAACATGCGGGTCCACTTCGCCCTGGAGGCCTGCGAATACGCCTATGACCACGGCTTCGGCGGGCAGGCGGTGGATGCGCTCTATGAGGCCTACTGGATGCGCGGGCGTGAGATTGGAGCGATTCCGGTGATCCTGGAGGAGCTGAAGCCCTGGCTGGATGACCCGGCCGCCCTGGAGCAGGTGCTCAACGGCCGCGTCTACAAAGACCGCATCGTCCCCTTCGATGACGAATCTTATGCCGCGGGCGTCTACAACGTGCCGACCTTCTTCATTGGCGAGGAGCGGCTGGCCGAGATGCCCTACGCCATGATCGTGGCCGCGGTCGAGAAGGAGCTCAAGAAGTGAGCGCCGAGCCGGTCTATCAGGAGCTGGACTGGCCTCCGGCGCCCGAAGGCCGGCCTTGGGTTTTCGTGAACATGGTCTCGACCATCGACGGAAAGATCATCACGGGCGAGCCCGACGAGCCGGTTCAGGACCTGGGATCGGCCCGCGACCACGCCACGATGCACTGGCTGGAGGCTCAGGCAGGCGGCATTCTCATCGGCGCGGCCACCGTTCGCGCCACTCCCCGCATGAACCTTCCCGCCGGGCTCCATCGCTTCTGCGCCAGCCAGGGCGGTGTGGTCTCGCCGGACTGCGACTTCTTTGCGCGTGGGGAAGAAGGGCGAACCTGGCTGGTGACCTCCTCGCTCGGCGCCCAGGCGGCGGATCCGCGCCACGCCGTGAAGGCTTTTGGAGAGAATTCTGTGGATTGGCCGGAGTTCTTGGCCTGGTGCCGAACCGAGCTGGGCATCGAGCGGCTGTTGGTGGAGGGCGGCGGCGAGCTGAACGCGGCGCTGATGGCGGAAGACCTGGTGGATGAGCTTTTCCTCACGCTGGCTCCGAAGATCAAAGGTGGGCGGCAGACGCCCACTCTGGCCGGAGGCGACCCCCTCCCCCGGCAGAGCCTCCTCGCCTGGCAGCTCACAAGCTGCCTGGCCGTGGATTCGGAAGTCTTTTTGAGGTACCGCCGCCATCGCTGACCCCCTGCGCCCTATTGTCTATTTGAAGCGGAACGCCGCCAAAACCGGCCCGCTCGCGGGCGTCATCGTGCTTGCGGTCACGCTCATCGTGAGCATCGTCGCGCTGATGAACTCCATTCCGCTTTCGGTGAAAGAGATCTTTGGCTACACCAAGCAGTTCACCGGCCTCACACCGCGGGGCAATGCCTCGATTGTGGACGCGCTGGAAAAGACCGCCCGCGAAGAGGCGCCCAAGCCGCTCGACCGCCTGATCCGCGCCCGGGCCAGCAATGCAGAGGTGCAAAGCTTGGTCGGGCCCTGGCCCTTTGCGGTCTATGGCATGAAGCAGGACGATATGCGCTGGTTTGTCGAGCGCATGAAGGGCCGGCTGGAGGGCCGCTGGCCTGAGCCCGGTAAGCCGGAGGCTGTTGTGAGCGAGCCAGTGGCGCGCAACCTTGGGCTCAAGATGGGCGACTCCATCCTTGGCCCCGACGACTCCGACCGGTTTTCGCCGCAGGAAGTGAAAATCGTGGGGATGGTGCAGGGCGCCGAGTGGATGATCCTCACCGATATCGACTACCACTCGGCCAATCACTTTCCGCCGGTGGATGGCCTGATGCTTTTTGCCGGATCGGCCGAGGACCAAGCGGCGCTGGACGCCTGGGCGGAGGAGCGCTTCAAGGGCGAGCCTGTGCGGGTGTTTGCCTGGCCGCTTTTGGAAGAGGAGACCGACGCCATGTTTCGGCACCTCTACCGAATCCTCAACGTGGTCATCGCCACGCTGGTCATCGTGATCACGATCATGATGGCGATGCTCATGAATATCCACCAAGCTCAGCGGACTCAGGAGTTTGGCCTGCTGCAGGCCATCGGCTATGAGCGCAGCCGCCTGGTGCGGAGGATTCTGGGCGAGATCAGCATCGTCGTCATCGGCGGCTGGCTGCTGGGCGCGGCGCTGGCCTATGGCTTCATGCGGCTGGTGAAGGCGCAGTATATGGACCCCCAGGCGTTCTCCTTGAACCCGGTTGACCCCGTCGCCTATCTCTACACGATTCCCGTGCCCATTGTCATTTTTGCCGCGGCGCTCATCACCGTGCTGCGCCGGTTTGCCGAGAGCGACCCCGTGGCCATCGTCGAGCGGAGGCTCGCATGATTGAGCTGCGCGGCGCCAGCCTGGTCTATCAGGACCACGGCCGCCAGATCCATGCCTGCCGCGAGATCAATCTCACGCTTCAGCCCGGCGAGTTCCTTGGCATCCTGGGGCCGAGCGGGTCAGGCAAATCATCTTTGCTCTATTTGATGAGCGGCCTGAAGCAGCCGACGGGCGGGGCAGTGGAATACGAAGGGAAGAGCCTGCCGGGCATGACCCATTCCGAGCGCAGCCGGCTTCGCCTGCAGGATTTCGGGTTCGTTTTTCAATATCCCTATCTGGTGGGCTACCTCTCGGCGCTGGAGAACGTGCTTTCTGCCGCGCCTCAGCGGGACGCCCAGTCCGAAGCGGAAGACCTGTTGAACCGACTGGGCCTGGGCGACTATGGCCGCCGGCGCCCGCATGAGCTGAGCGGGGGCCAAAGGCAGCGCGTCTGCGTGGCGCGAGCGCTGGTGGGCGGACGCAAAGTGGTCTTTGCCGATGAGCCCACGGCGTCGCTCGATCACGACTCCGGCCTGGAAGTGATGCGTCTATTAAGAGAGGAGAGGCGGGACGGCGCGCTGGTGATGGTGACCCATGACCCGACGATGCTGGCCGGCGCCGATCGAATCATCCGCATTGAATCTGGCGAAATTGCTGATCCTGATTGGCGGGCCTCCGATGGTCCCACTTCCTCAGAAGGGCCAGCGAAAACAGAGATTCCTAGGTAAATTATTGACTTGCGCAAGAGTCGGCAGTGAGGCCGAGGGTCGGCGCCAAAGAATAAAAGGCGTCTTTGGGTCGTGACCCGAAGAACGAGGTCAACGGCAGGTGCGCATTCCGCTCAGCGGTCGTTGTCAGCGTCGGGGCGAGTCTGTTCGCTTTGCGCTTTTTATTCTTGCTGTTCTGGGGTTTCCCCGCGGCGCAGACGGCCGCGGCCTGTCCGCGCCAAGAGGCGCATCCAAGCGGAAACTAGCTTCAAATTGACCATCACGCACACTCTGCTCATGGGCCTGGCCGGCATGGCCACGCTCCCCCTTCTCCAGCGCCGCCCTCAGTGGTTCAGCCGCATCTTTGGGCATCGCTCCGCAGCCGCCGCCGCTCCGCCGCAGATCGAAAATGAGGCGGGCTGGCAGCTCGTTCACTCCGAAGACGCCGACGCCTTTGGCAAGTGGCTCGAAAAGGATTCGAACGGCCTGCCGCTCACTCCCAACGAAGAGCCTGCCCTGGGCAGCCACCTTCTCATCGAGCTCTTCGGCTGCGCCCAGGAGACTCTGGAGAAGGAGGACGTCGTCGGCCGAGCGATGCGCGACGCCGCCGTGGCCAGCGAAGCCACCGTGGTCACCGAGAGCTTCCATGAGTTCAAGCCCTACGGCGTGAGCGGAGCGGTGATCATCCAAGAGTCGCACTACACGATTCACACCTGGCCCGAGCACGGCTATGCCGGCGTGGACCTTTTCTACTGCGGCGGCGCCATTCGCGTCGACAAGGCCGTTGAAGTGCTTCGCGAGCGCTTCCAGCCCAAGCGCATCAAGCTCCTGATTGTCCGCCGAGGCATTCAGAGCGAAGTCAGCGGCTGAGGCTAAGGCGGGTCCGGTCCAAGCCGGACCCGCGCTTTTTGGGTAGCTTTCGGCAGCCCCATGAGCGACCGCCTCTTCAGCCAGTCCACCGGCATGTTCATTGCCGAAACCCACACCGACGCCGTCACTTGGCACTTCAGCGTGGACCGGTTCCTGGTGGAGGGGCGCACCAAATATCAGCAGTACCAGATCGTGGACATGCCGACCTTTGGCAAGACGCTCTTCTTGGATTACAAGATCCAGTCCAGCCTGCTGGACGAGTATGTCTATCACGAATCCATGGTCCAGCCGGCCATGATCAGCCACCCGAACCCCAAGAAGGTTCTGGTCTGCGGCGGCGGCGAAGGAGCCACGCTGTGGCAGGCCCTGCGCCACAACACCGTCGAGCACGTTGACATGGTGGACCTGGATGAGGAGCTCATCGACATGGTGAAGATCCACATGAAGGAGTGGCACCACGACTGCTTCAGCGACCCCCGCGCCAACCTGGTGCACCAGGACGCCCGCAAGTGGGTTGAGGATCACAAGGGCGCCAACTACGACGTGGTGCTGAGCGACCTTCCCGGCCCGATCGAAGGCGGCCCGGCGCTCTATCTCTACACGCAGGAGTATTTCCGGCACGTGGGCGAGGCGCTGGCCGATGACGGCATCTTCGTTCTGCAGTCCGGCGCGGCCAATGAGACCTATCCGCAGTGCTATGCGGCTGTGATGAAGACCCTTCAGTCTATGCCCGATGTCTTCCCGGTGGTGCAGGGCTACTACGGCCTGGTCACCACGTTCCAGATGCCGTGGGGCTTCATCCTGGCGAGCAAGGGGCCCGACCCCATCGATCTTTCGCCCGAAGACATCGCCGCCCGCCTGCAGGCCCGCGGCATCGAGGCCAACCGATACTGCACTCCGCGATTCATGCCCAGCATGTTTGTGCTGCCCGAGTTCCTTCTGCGGGATATTGAGCGGTATGGCCGCGTCCTCACCGACGCCGAACCGTTCTATTGGACCGCTTGAGGCAAGGCTCCGTCACCACAGTCACCCTCTGATGCCTGTCTGTCGTAAATGATAGTTGACTCAAATGTCAAGATTCCGGCTGTCTCCTGCGGCTCTGCTGCTGTCTTTCGCTTTCCTGGGCTGTTCATCGCCCGAGCCCAGCGGCGGAGAGCAGGCAGCGGCTTCGCCGGAGCCTGAGCTGGAGAAGCTGGTCTTCGTCTTTCAGAAGCAAAAGGAGCCCGAGGCCCTGAAAGCTTCGGCCGATGCGGTGGCGGCTGAGCTCTCCGAAAGCCTGGGCATTCCGGTCGAGGTTGTTGTGCCGTCCGATTACTCCGCATCGGTGGCGGCTCTCGTTTCTGGCCAGGCCGATGCGGCCTATGTCAGCAGCCTGCCGTTCCTCCTGGCGCGGCGCGACGGGCAGGCGGAGATCCTGCTGGCCGAGCAGCGGCCCGATGCGCAGGGCGAGATTCGAACCGATTACGACTCCCTGATCGTTGTGCCCAAGGATTCGCCTCACCGCACCCTGGAGGACCTCGTGAGCGCGGCAGGCTCCACAAGGTTCTGCTTCACCAGCGCGACAAGCACCAGCGGCTTCATCTTTCCCCTCAAGGCTCTGGTCGAATCCGGACTGCTGAAGCCCGGCGACAAGCCTGAAGGGGCCTTTAAGGAAGTGAGCTACGCCGGAGGCTACAGCCAGGCGCTGCAGCAGGTGGTGGATGGCCGGGCCGACGCCGCCGCGGTCAGCTTCTACACCATGGAGGGGCCCTCGGCGGACACCTATCTGCCCCAGGCCGACCGAGAAAAGCTGCGCATTCTGGCCAGAATCAGCGGCGTTCCCACCCATATGGTCTCGGTTCGCGCCGGCCTGAGCGACGCCTGGAAGGGGAAGATTCGCACGGCGCTGCTTGAGCTTGCCAAAGCGAAGCCCGAGCTGCTGCAGGATGTCTATGGAGCGGCCAGCTTTGTGGAAGTGGATGAGGACGCCCATGTCGCGGCCTCGGTGAAGGCGGTGGAGGCCGCTGGGCTTCCGCTCGAAGGCCTCGCAAAGTGACGCCTGCCGCCAGCCTGGCCTGTGTTCGGTGTGTCCACTCTTCGGGAGTGGTCGCGCTGGATCAGGTCAGCCTGGATGTGCTTCCGGGCGAGCATGTGGCGGTGGTGGGCGCCTCGGGCTCGGGCAAAACCACGCTTCTGCGGTGCCTGGCCGGCGAGCTGAGCCCGACCGAAGGAGTGGCCGTGCCCGCCCTTCGCCCTGGAATCATCTTCCAGGATCACCTCCTGGTCGGGCGGTCCAGCGTGCTCAAAAACGTGCTCCATGGCGCGGCCAGGCGAAAGGGCGAGCCCAAGGCGGCGCTGCGCGAGGAGGCCCTGGAGGTTTTGGGCAAGCTGGGCCTGCGCCACCGCGCGGAGTTCCGGGTCAATCAGCTCTCGGGTGGAGAGCAGCAGCGCGTCGCCCTGGCCCGAGCGCTGATGTCGCAGCCCACTCTGATCTTGGCCGATGAGCCCGTCGCCTCCCTCGATCCTGCCTCGGCCAGAACGGCCTTGGGGCTGCTGAGGAAGGTCTGCGCCCAGGAGAACCTCGGGCTGATTTCGGTGCTCCACGACCAGGGCCTGGCCCGGGAGTATGCCGACCGCATCATTTTCCTTCAGCGTGGCCAAATTTGCGCCCACCCCGACCCAGCCGCCGCCTGCGCGGACTGTGGCCTCTGCGCTTCGGAGGCGGCCGAACCGGCCAA
>JBGSIR010000281.1:0-3414 GCA_041742415.1 Fimbriimonadaceae bacterium
ACCGATTCGGGAGCGTCGCTTTGCGTCCGGGCCACCTCGCGGTGATAGGCCTCGGTGGCGTCCATCAGCAGGATGGTGTGGCCCGTGGGTGCGGTGTCGATGATGACGAAGCGGTCCTCGCCCTGCGCCACCGCCTCGGCAAAGGCGCGGAAGACGGCGATCTCTTCGGTGCACGGCGAGCGCAGGTCTTCGCGCAGAAGGGCCAGCGCGTCCTCGTCCATGGTCTCGGCGGCCTTTTCTAGTGCGGCGGCGGAGTATTTGGCGACCTCCGCGGCGGGGTCAATGCGGGCCACTTCCATGCCTTCCGTCGCCCAGTCGCCCAGGTTCCCGGCAGGATCTGTGGTAGTCAGAAGCACGCTCTCGCCTCGGCTGGCCAGGCGGCGGGCGATCTTCACCGCGACGCTCGTCTTGCCCACGCCGCCTTTGCCCATGGTGAGAATCACGCCGTGGCTATGTTTGGCCAGATCATCGACCAGGTCATCAAAGCTCCGGCTCGGGGGCAGGTGCACAGAAGCAGACGGCGCCGCTTCTGCGACGGTCTGGCCGATCAGCCGGCGCACCGCATCCAGCCCCACCACGTTGCCCCCGAGCATGGGGACCTGCGCGGTCGGCAGACTCTTCAAAGATTCCGGCATAGACTCTAATCCGGACTTGACCGCTTCGGCGAAGGCGGTGGCCAAGGGGTCATCGGTGGGGCCAGGGCGGTAGACACTGTTCACCACCAGCCGCAGATTGCAGATGCCCAGCTCGGCCAGCTCCTGCTGGGTTCGGGCGGCTTCACGCAGGCTGGAGGGCTCGGGCCGGGCCACCAACACAACGGTCGTCTCCTCCGCATTCGCCAGGCTGCGAAAGGCCGATTCATAGAGTGCCTTCTGGCCCTGCAGGCCGGAAAGCGGGCCGAGGCAGGTGGATTCGGCGGTGGTGGTGTTCAGGTAGCCGCTCCAGGCGCGGGGCAGGCTCAGCAGGCGCAGGGTGTGGCCGGTCGGGGCGGTGTCAAAGACGATCAGGTCAAATTCATCCGCCGCGCGAGGGTCGGCCATCAGGCGCACAAATTCATCAAAGGCGGCGATCTCGGTGGTGCAGGCGCCGGAGAACTGCTCCTCCATGCCCCGGATCACCGCATCGGGCAGCTTGCTGCGATAGGGGCCAACCATCTTTTCTCGGTAGGCGGCAGCGGCGGCTTCGGGGTCTAGGTTTGCCGCCCAAAGGCCATCGACGCCCGGAATGGGCTGAGGATCGGGCCGAAGGGCGATGCCGAAGACCTCATCCAGATTGCTGGCGGGGTCGGTGCTGATGATGAGGGTGCGCCGGCCCTGGGAGGCGGCGCTGACGGCCGCCGCGCAGGCCAGCGAAGTCTTGCCGACTCCGCCTTTGCCGGTGAAAAAGAGTCGGCTCGTGGTCAGCCCGTCAAGCCAGTCAGCCCTCATGGCTGTCTCTGGGCTGCGCCATCTGCAGGGGCTGGCGGTGCTGGGCGGGGTCGGGCGCATCGATGCCCAGCCACTCGCCAAGCTCCGCGCGGCCAGGATAGCGGCCTTTGGCCTTCACTTCGCCGTCCACCACAAAAATGGGCAGGTGCTCGGCTTCCGCGCCCATCTCGGCGAGGATGAAGGGGCGGCTGGTGAAGGCCTCGGGCTCGCGGGCCAGTCCAAACCGCTCGATCTGGGCGCCCTGCTTTTGCAGGAAGGCCACATCGGCGGCGAGGCGAATGAGGTTTTGGTCAACACTGGGGCCGCAGACTCCGGTGGAGCAGCACATGGCGGGGTCGAAAATCTGGAGTTTCATGGGGTTTTGCAGGTCTCTTGGGCGGCTTGGGCGCAGGCTTCAAGGTGGTTGATGAGTTCGCGGATCGCTTCGGGGTCGGCCGAGCAGACCATCTGCTTTCCATGCCGCTCCGCCCGAATCAAGCCGGCCAGGCGAAGCTCCTTGAGGTGAAAGGCGATGGTGGAGCTGAAGCTGGCGCCGTCGGTGATGTGGCAGCACACCTCACCCACACTGGCCCCCGAAATAGGCCGCACATCGCCCGAGGCCTCCACCGCCACCGGGCCAGATTTGCTGCAGAGAAAGCGGAAAATCTGCGCCCGTGTGGGGTCGCCGAGGGCTCGAAACATGCGCGTTGCTCGATCCACTGGACAAGGATATCTCATTCATATCGATGAAATTCGATATGAGTGGGCATGTTTGCCGAATGCCGAAGAAAAATCGTCCAGGTCAATCTGACTTCTTTTCAAGAGATGTTCGTCAGAATCATCGTTATGCTCATGGCGCTTCTCTGCCTGGCCGCTCCGCAGGACCCTCCCGCGCCCATCGACATTTCCACCTGGGCTGTCCGGCAGGAGCTGAGAGGGCATGAGGCGGGCGTCACGGCCATCTCGTTCTCCCCCCAAGGCGACTTTTTGGCCTCCGCCAGCATGGATGGCACAGCCAAGGTCTGGTCGGTCGCCACTGGGCAGACCACGAGAACGGTCCAGGGCGCCGCGGCCGGTGTCTATCACATCGCCTTCCACCCCGCCAACAATTCGCTGGCGCTGAGCACGGGCCGGTCGGTGCGGCTGCTGCCTCCGGTCGGGACGACGGCCTCGACCCTGATCAAGGAGGAGAACGAAGTCCGCGCCCTCTCGTGGAGCGGCGCCGGTGAGCACATCGCCACGGGAACCGAAGACCGCGCGGTGCGGGTCTGGCGAGGCTCCGCCAAAGCCAAAGAGCTGAAGGGCCACACCGATGTCATCCGCAGCACGGCCTTTTCGCCCGACGGCCTCAAAGTGGTCTCGGGCTCCAACGACGGCACGGCCCGCGTCTGGAGCATGGAGACCGGCCAGAGCCTGCTCACCCTGCGGCACGACGACTGGGTGTGCGCCGCCCAGTTTTCGCCCGACGGCACAAAGATCGTCACCGGCGGAGCCGACGACATGGCCAAGATTTGGGACGCCTCCACCGGACAAGTGCTGGCCGAGCTGCGCGGCCACTTTGGGCGGGTCTATTCCGCCGCCTGGTCTCCGGATGGACGCTTTGTCGTGACCGGCTCCAACGACGGCTCGGTCAAAGTGTGGTCGGCGGCGGGGCAGAAGCTGGCGGCCTGGACCCTGAGCGGCTTCGCTATCCGAGCCACCTGGTTCTCGCCCGATGGAAAGATGATCGCAGCGGCGGGCGATGACAAGGTGGTCCGACTGATCGCCCCTCCGGCGGGTTAGACCTCCCGGCCATGCGCCAGAATAGAGCCTATGCACAGTGTGGTGATTCTTTCCGGCATGCGCACGCCCATCGGCTCGTTCCAGGGCGCGCTCTCCTCCCTCACGGCTCCCCAGCTCGGCTCCCATGCGCTGCGCGCGGCCATCGAGGCGGCGGGAATCACGCCGGACAAGATTGACGAAGTGCTGATGGGCAATGTCCTCGGCGCGGCGCTGGGCCAGGCTCCGG
>JBGSIR010000282.1:0-11082 GCA_041742415.1 Fimbriimonadaceae bacterium
CACGTCCAGCCGCCACGCCGGCTCGCGGCCTTCGGCCAAAGCTCGCGCTCGGCTTTCCGCGTCCAGGCCTCGGCAGGCGCCCGCATAGATCGGGCCATCGGGGCCATGAGGAGCGGAAGTCATCTGGGCAAGCTCCGCAGCCTCCCGGCGAGTGCAGAAGCAGGGATAGACCAACCCCTCGCTCACCAATTCGTCCAAGGCTCGTTGGTAAGCCGCATGACGCTCCGACTGCCGCATCACTTCCCCATCAAAGCGAAGGCCGAGCCAATCCAGATCCTCAAACAGAGCCGCCTCAAATTCGGGCCGGCAGCGCGAGGCATCCAGGTCTTCGATGCGAAGCAGGCACCGCTCCCCCGCCTCCCGTGCAAACCATGCCGAAAAGGCATGGCCCAAATGCAGCAGGCCGGTGGGCGAAGGAGCAAAGCGCGTGATCACTCGGCGTAGTGAAGATGCTTCTGGCGGAGGGACATGAAGGCCTCCAGCCCCGGCGTCCAGTCGGCCAGCGCTGCCGCGAAGCCCTGCGAAAGGCCAAGATCGGTGGCCCGCTGATTCTGCAGCAGACGAACGACTTTGGGCGCCTCAAATTCGGGGTGCCGCTGGTGGATCTCCCGCGCAAGCTCAACCCCCAACCGCACCGGCTCCAGCCCTTCGCGGTCGGTGACCACCATATGGACCCCTTGGCACAGCTTGCCCGCATATTTGCTGGCATCCGGCGTGAACTGAGTGGCATAGAATCGCACTCCCGGCAGCCGCTTGGCGTTCATCGCTGCCGCCAGGGCCCGGCCGTCAATGTAGGGCGCGCCGACCACTTCGAAAGGCGTGTCGGTGCCTCGCCCCACCGAAAGGTCGGTGGCCTCCACCAGGCAGATGCCCGGGTAGAGGATCGCCTGTGTGAGGGTGCGCATGTTGGGAGACGGGTTCACCCACATCTGGCCCCACTCGTCAAACAGCATCGACCGGCGCCAGCCTTCGGCCCAGATCACGTCCACTTTCAGGCTCAGCCCCAGCTTCTCCTTGTACATCAGGGCCAGCTCTCCGGCCGTCATGCCGTGCCGAACAGGGATCGCCTGGAAGGCCGTGAGGCCGAAAAACTGCGGATCGGCGACGGGGCCCTCCACTATCACGCCGCCAATCGGGTTGGGGCGGTCGAGCACCAGGAAAGGGATCCCGAGCTGGTCGGCCACGCGCATGGCATAGCCCATCGTGCCGGTGTAGGTGTAAAAGCGCGCGCCGATGTCCTGGATGTCAAAAACAACGATCTCGCTTCCACGGAGCTGCTCGGGGTCTGGCATGTAGCGCGCCTCGCCCGATTCCCGAAGGTTGTAAAGAGAGAACACCTTCAGCCCGGTCTTCTCGTCCGTGCCGTCTGTGATGGATTCGTCCAGCTCGCCCCGGATGCCGTGCTCGGGGGCAAACAGCGCCGACAGCGTGACGTTGGGCGCCTCGTGAAGGATGTCGAGAGTGCTGCGGCCATCAACACTGCGTCCCGTATGGTTGGTGATGAGGGCGACCTTTTTGCCCTCCAGAGCGGCAAAGCCATCCCGCTCCAAAACATCGATGCCAGAAAGCACGGGCGAAGAGGCCAAGAAAGCCATAAGGACCCCGGTCATGGGGACCAGTATAGAGCCTAGGGAGTCGCCAGCGCCTGATGGAGGCAGTCAAAGCGGCTGTGAAGCTCTTCGTTGAATGGGTTATAGATGCCCTTAACGAACCGCGAGAAAGCGCTGCCTTCAGGTCCGGGCCGCAGTGCCTGCACGTTCAGCATCGCGTAGGCGGCCTGGAGGACCATCGCAAACCGGCAGTCGCTGGCCAAGCGGCGAAGAATCTGCCGCCGGTCGAGCTCGCCCTCGGGAAGGCCGAGGCGCTCGTAGAGATCGGGCCGCTGCTCAGCCAGCTTTTCCAGGACATTCACAGCCGTCGCGCCGGACATTTGACTGCATCCCACCGTCGTCTCGTCAGCGCTCTTCAGGCCAAGGCTCGGGTTCATCCCCAAAGCGGCCAAAGCGTTCTGCACATTGTCTTTGGCCGGGGAGTGCATGCTGGCTTCGGTGGCCACAAGGGCGCAAAACTCCGCAGGAGGCAGGCCAAACTCGGCTCCGATGCGGGCGCAGGAATTCGGGTCGCTCTCCATGAGCGGAATGGGATAGGCGAATTCGGCGGGGAGCTGGCACATTTCAAGCGCCGCAGCCATTCTGCTTTCGCTGGCCTGCTCCTGCACGGCGCCGCTGACGGCCAAAATGGCCTCTTCGGCCGAGTCGGCCAGATCCGGTCCATAGCTCATCAGGGCTGCATCGGAAGGAGCCCGCTCAAAGCTCTCAGACCGCACCTGACGGGGCCAAAGGATGAAGGCGCCGGCAGCCGCTGCGCCGCAGAGCACCCATCCCAATTTCACGTTCACCGTCGCCAACACCTTACTATCCGCTAAAGCGCGTCAAATCTCAGACGCTTCAGGACTCACTTGGGGCTCTTTTCGCCCTCAAGCGCGAATAATGGTCCTAAAGTAGGACCTTTCCAGCGCCGAAAGGTGGCCGTCGTCCCAAGTGGAGGGATAGCCGTAGTAGCTCAGCCGCTCGCCCAAGGCGCCAAACATTCCCGCTTTCCACTGGCGGTCGCGGCTGTTCATGTTGATGGGCCGAGACATGCCTTCGTAGCCCAGCCAAAGAGCCAAGTTGCACGGCTCTTGGGCAAGAGCGTCCATGGCGGCGAGCCCAGTGGCCACGTGGTCGCTGTGGTCATTGGGATTGGTGTCGTTGCTCGGGTCCAAAATGTTGGCCCACCAGCCCGGGTGTGGACCGGAGTGAAGCTGGACGATGGACCGAATGACGCTTGTCACCTGCGGCCAGCTGGTGTAAGTTGCCGAACCATCCACCGCGGTGATGCTGGAGATGGCCCCAGAGCGCAGCTTCTCCATCGAAGCAAATTGGCTGGCCTCAAACCCGACCCCGCTCACATTCCCATCGGGCAGACGCATGAAATAGCTCCAAACATTGCGCCATCGATAGCGCCGCACGCTCTTGCCCGCCACCGAGACCGTGCTCCAGCCGGTCATGTCAGGCGTGTTCAGCGCCATGCTGGCCGGCAGGCGCAGCGACGCAATCGCCCCTTCTTCCCTTGCGCGATAGAAAGGGGTCTCACGGTAGCCTCCGCCGCCTTGGCCGCCATCTCCGGCGGTCGTGTAGATCAAGATGATGTCGTGGCCGCCGATGGTGTCGTCATAGAGGTTTCGCCCCATAAAGAGCTGAGGGTCATCTTGGTGGGCCGCAATAAAGAAAACAGGCGAGCCCATGCTGACGCATGTGAGCGACAGGCCAAGGCCCAAAATAATGGAGCGGGAAAGAATCATGAGCGGAATCTCTCGATGATGCAAGAACTGTGCCTATTGGATTCACTCTTCGAGTCCGAATGGCCATCAAGACAGATTCGATATACTCATTGAGATGCTGAACGCACTCCTGCTGGCCGCGGTTCTGGCTCCGGCTCCTGACTCCGGGCTGGCTGTCGGCGAAGCCGTCACCCCCTTCCACCCCACCCATGTGGCCGGCCCGCACAAAGGCACCGACGCCTGCCCGCCCTGCACCTATGGCGACAAGCCCCAGGTTCAAATCTGGACCAACCACGAAGAGGACGAAGCCACCTTGGCCTTCGCCAAGGTCCTCGACGAGGCCTCCAAAACCAGCGCCAAGGGCTTTCGCGGCTTCATCGTGAACGTCGCCTTTTGCGATGGCTGCGTTTCGAAGCTGGACAAAGTCGCCGCCAAAATGGCTGAAGCCAAAATCGAAGGCGCCGCCCTGGCCTACGTCCGCGGCACGAACGAGGCCATCAACAGCTACAAGATCAACATCGTCGATTCCGACGTGAAGAACACGGTTCTGGTCTACTCCGGCAAGAAGGTCACCGCCAAATTTGTGAACCTCAAAGCCGACGAAGCCGGCCTGACGGCCCTCAAAGCCGCCATCAAGGCCATCAACTAATCCTATGGCGACCCGAGTCTTGGGCGAAGGCCGTTCCGTCGTGCTCATTCACGGCGGCCCCGGCGCCCAAGGCTCGCTGCGGGGTCTGGCGCACGACCTGGCCCCGTTCTATCAGGTCTACGAACACCTTCAGCCAAGGTCGGAAGATGGCCCTGCCACTGTAGAGCTCGCCATCGCGTCTCTTCGTGCCGAAGCTCCGCGTGATTCGGTCTGGGTGGGGCACTCTTGGGGTGCGATGCTGGCCCTTCTGGCCGCTCCTGGCGCTTCCTGTGCCGGGATCATTTTGGTGGGCTCGGGCACATTTGGCCCGGACTCCCAGCGAGTGTATAGGGAGCGAATGGAAGCTGCGCTCGGCGAGGCTGGGCGGGCCCGGAAAGCAGAGCTTAAGGAGGCTCTCAAGGGCGCCCAGGGCGAACAAAAGGCGCAGCTTTTTGCGCAGCTTGGGGCCCTTGCAGAAGGCGCCATGTCTCCAGAACTCCTGCCGGATCCTTGGCCAAGCGAACTTGACCCTGCCGGCCACAACGACCTCTGGGCTGACCGCATGGCGATGGGTGACCTTCGAGCGCGACTGGGCCCCCACGCCTGCCCCGTGGCCATGATCCACGGGGACCAAGACCCTCATCCCGGCCCGGAGATTTCGGATGAGCTCCACTCTGCTGGCATCCATGTTCGTCTTGACATGCTCCAAGGAGCAGGCCATACCCCCTGGCGAGAACCAGCCGTTCGGGCCAAGTTTTTGCGCCTGCTTCGGTCAGAAATCGACAGGCTCTTCGTCCGGATCTGAGTCCAACTCGGGCCCGGGCAGGGCGTCATCCGCCGACATCTTATCCGTCGGCCCTTCAATGCCCCGGCTGCTCGTCTGCTCCTGCTCGGCCTTGGCTTTGACGTGCAAATTCTCGGCCCGCTCGTCGGCCCCCGGAGACACCGGCCAGAGCGTGCGGTCTGCCCAGTAGCTTTCCAAGAACTCCGCCCAAACCCGGTCATACACGCGATGCGTCTGCTCGGCGATCACTTCCCAGTCGAAGTCGGTGGCCAGACGGGCGGTGGCGTTGCTGCGAAGTCGATCGGTGCGCTTGGGGTCGCCCAGCGCCCGGAGCACACCCCAGGCGAGCGAGCCCGCGTCCCCGGCAAAGCTGGTGGTGCCCGTCACGTCGTTCAGCACCACCTCCTGCAGACCGCCGGCATCGCTGCTGACCACCGCGGCGCCCGCCGCCATGCCCTCCAGCGCCACGATGCCGAAGGGTTCGTAAAGCGACGGAAACACTGCCACATCCGCGCTTCGGTAGAGGTTCAGCAGCGACCGGTTGGCCATGAAGCCAGTGAAGAGGATCTTGTCCTCCAGCCCACTCCAGCGGATGAAGGATTCCATCTGGCTGCGCTGACCGCCGCCGACAATGACAAACTTGGTGTTGGGCTCCTCGGCAAGGATGGCGCTTGCGGCGTTCAGCAGCACCTGAATGCCCTTTTCCCGCACAAATCGCCCCACATACATGACGATCTTTTCGTCATCGCGAGCCAGCTTGCGGCGCCATTCCAGCCGCTCCTTCTCGGTCCAATCAAAGGCGAATTTTTCACGGTTCACACCGTTGAAGATCACGTCGATCTTGTCAACCGGGCAGTTGAAGATGGAGTGAACCTGCCCCTTCATAAACTCGCTGCAGACGATGACGCGCCATGCCTCATAAGTCAGCCAATACTCCTGCTCATGAATGGTGCGGCTAATGTCTGTGTAAATGCCGCCATGCCGTCCATGCTCAGTGGCGTGGACAGTGGCGACCATCGGCAGCTGATACTCATATTTCAGCTCTCGGGCGGAGTCCAGCGAAAGCCAGTCGTGGGCATGGAAGATGGTCGGCTGCCCGCCGGGCCGCCAGTCTTCCAGCAGCTTGCGCACCCGCCGCTCGGTGGCCTGGTTCAGCAGCTGAATCTCGTGGACAAAGTCCTTCGGCTCTTCGGCCAAGTGAACCCGGTGGACATGGACGCCCGTCGGCTCAATCTCCTCGTCCGGCGCCTGCGGCGTGGCCTTCGTCACCACGTGCACCTCGATGCCCCGCTTCACGAGCTCCGGGCTGAGGTCTGCGACATGCGGACTGATGCCGCCGACAATGCGCGGCGGATACTCCCACGAAAGCATGACGACGCGCAGCATGCGCCGAGTTTAGCCAACCTCGGGCCAGGATTGATCGACTGAATTGACGAACGGGTCCGCCAAACACAAAAACGCCCCGAGACGTCGGCAAAAAACGACGATTCGGGGCGAATTCGTGAAGGGTGGAGGGGCTTAAGCCTGTTTGCGTCGGCGTCGAAGCAGGGCGGCTGCGCCGGCGCCAACAGCAATCATGATGCCGGGCTCGGGCACAGGGCTGTAGGCTTCCACTTCGGCCAGATTAAGGAAGTTGGTTCCATCAAGCTGAACTTCGATCATGTCGGCCACAACGTTCATCGGATAGAATCCCATGCCGGCGGTTCTGACGTCGCCGTCGTCGATGTTGTCGACGAAAGTGAGGCCGGTCTGAGACCAGACTTCCGTGCCGCCATTGAAGAGGCGAACGCTGAAGGGAGAAAGTCGATCTCCGAGGCCATTATCCACGCGGTTCCAAATGTTCACGACATCAATCGGAAGCGCGCCAGCAAACATAATGCGCACCCACGGCATGGCTTCGTGCTCCGTGTGGTTCAGGGTCAGATAGCCATTGTCGTTCCAGATTCCGTTGCGGTTCTGGTCGGTGACGTTGGCAGCCACGGCGCCCGGCTCGGCGGCCAGGATGGAGCTTTGAGTGGCCACGGCGCCGTTGGCGGCGGCGCTGGCATGAAATTGCGCCATTGCTGATCCGCCCAAAGCGGCCAGAGCGGCGAGTGTTGTGGCTCGGAGAGTTGCCTTCACTCCACTACGATATCAGATGTTATGCAGAAAATCCACACATCCCGAAGAAACCCCGTATTTATGACTGGCCGTTTGGCACAAGGCTGTGAACAGGAGGCAGCGCAACACCTTGAGAGCACACTTTGACCGAAGAAAAAAAGAAAGCGCCCCCGACTTCCATAGAGGAAGTCGGGGGCGCTTTCGGGCTCTTTTTTAGCCTAAGCGCTGCGTCGGCGTCGCCGAAGAAGCGCCGCCGCTCCCAAGCCAGCGGCAATCATAATGCCCGGCTCAGGCACGGCGCTGTAGGCTTCGACCTCGGCCAAGTGCAGATAGTTCGAGCCGTCAAGCCGGACCTCAATCATATCCGCCACGACCCCTGCCGGGGCAAAAGCCATGCCCGCCGTCGAGGTCAGGCCGTCGTCAATCGTGTTCGAGAAAGTTTGGCCCGTTTGAGCCCAAACTTCAGAACCCCCGTTGAAGAGCCGAACACTGAAGGGGTTCAGGCGGCTTCCAAAGCCATCGGTTCGATTCCAAAGATTCACCGAGTCGATGGGGAATGCGCTGGCAAAGTTGACCCGCAGCCAAGCCCCCTGCTCGAAGTTCGTGTGGTTCAACGTCAGAATGCCATTGGCATTCCAGAGGCCGTTGCGATTTTCATCCGTCACGAGAGACGCGAAGGCCGTCGGCGATCCACCCCAAATGGAGCTTTGAGTCGCAGAGCTCCCGTTGGCGGCCGCCGCAACATTCACTTGAGCCATTGCTGAGGCTCCCAAAAGAGCCAAGGCGCTCAAGACGCCAATTCGCATTCCTGCACTCATCTCCTATAGTTTGCTCTATCCGGTCAACGCAATGTGCGATCCGGATAGGAAAACTGGCATATGTGCCGGGGCCTAATCACCAACAACGTGGAACCGGGCGCCGAAGTCAAGACTTTTGGGCAAAGTAGACAATGGCGGCCAAGACGGCGAGACCCAAAAGCACGGCCAGAGTCACCTTCCACCAGCTCACCGGCGCCTCGCCCGCCACCTGGCCAGTTTGGCCGTTGATGAAGAAGCGATAGGGCTTGCCTTTGTACTGATAGGCTCCGCTAAAGATGGGCAGGAGCATGTGCTTGAAAGTCACCTGGTCGTACTGCGTGCGCCGGTTCGTCACCTGCTGCTCGTCGCCGCCAATGTCCCGGCAGACGGCCTGGTAAATCACCGGGTCCATCTGGTCTTGGGCATGGGTGAATCCCTCTTCCAGATCGATGTCATAGCGCATGGCCTGAAAGCCGCTCAGATAGTCCGGTTGGTAGGGAGTGAGCTTTTCCAGCGACCATTTCTGCATGCGCCGGGTGTATTTGTCCGGAAGGCGCTCGGTGGCCAAGACGAGGACATCATCAAAGGGGACCACCACCATGCCGCTGGCCGGGTACCAACGCGTGCGGCGCTCCTGCCGGGTCTGGGTGTTGCCATTGGAGTCGCGGTAGCTGACTGTGACGTAATACCACTCGCCTCGCATGCCCTCGTACCAGGTTGTGGTGAGCGAATCGTATGTCCAATAAGGCACATAGATGCCATGGAGTGAACTCTCGGCCCGGGCGCGTTTGGCCAGGTCGAGCGGAGCCCAAAACCGCTTGTCGATCCATTCCAGATAACTCGCCCGGGCGTCCTTTGGGCTGATCTGGAAGGGCACGAGGCTGCGCGGAGCCACCCGCTCTTCCGCTTCGGCGGGAACCACAACGCTCGATCCGCAAAACGGACACGACTGGGTTTCATCATAGGGCCCCACCGTGAATTCCGCTGCGCAGTTGTTGCAGTGCAGAACTTTCTCGATCTCTTTGGCGCTGTCGAGCCGGGCCAGCTCGCGGTACTGACGAAAATCCAGCTCCCGAACTTCGTCCATTGAAGCCGGAATGTCCTGGCTGTGCCCGCAGTAGGGGCACTTGAGGCTTGCTGTGCCAGGCTCAAAGCTCAGCTCAGCTCCACAAGAGCCGCAAGGATAGCGCTGGACAGACATCGGGCCTGTCTCAAGTTACCCGCCTCGTGCCCGGGAGGTTCGAAAATCAGGGTCAGATCAGGCCGATCTGCGGCGGGCAGTAAAGGCAGCCAAAACTCCAGCCGCCAGCATCAAGCCAGGCATGGAATGACCAGCTTCTCCGGTCAACCCCGGCGACGAGCTCATCAAAACACCAAATCCCAAAATCCAAAAGCGCATCTCATCGCCTCTCGATTTCACTATAACGCACTTTTCAGGAATTGACAGGAATGCTTTAGCCGGATGCAGAACGGGCCGCCGCGCGCTCCAGGGGCTTGACCATGCGGGCGAGCAGGTCGCGGTCAAACCGCTCCATTTCGCCCGCCTTCCGCCGCTCCTCCTGCGCATCATCTGTATGCCCTTGAGACTCCAAGAACAGCGCCAGAAGATGTCCATAGGCAGGCTCGTCGTCGCTGATGCTGATGGCGACGCGCAGTGACTTGAAGGCCTCAGAATGCTTCCGCTGACCCCACTGCGCCACGGCCATCATCTGCAGCACGCGGTGATCGGTCGGGCTCATTTCCAGGGAGGACCGGAAGGCGCTTTCGGCCTGCTCAAACTCCCCCAGCTCCATCAAAAGATCGCCGGTCCATTGATGGGCGTGGGCGTCTTCGGGGTCCAGGATGCGGGCCTGTTGAGCAGGCTCCAGAGCGTCCTTTCGCCTCCCGGCGCCGCGCAGGGTCTCAGCCAGCTTCAGGTGCAGAAAGGCATTTTTGGGGTCGTCTTGAATCGCTTCGCGCAGCTCATCCGCGGCCTTGCTTGAACGGCCTTCAAACTTGTAGATGGCGCTGAAGGCCAGGCGGGATTCGGCGGTGGAGCGCAGCCTGCGGGCGCGGCCCAGCCATCTCAGAGCCTCGGGCGCCTGATCGCTGGCCGCCAAGGCGCCCGCCAAGTCCGCCAAGATCTCAGGCTCATTGTCTTCGGCCTGCTCGATGGCTCTGCGAAAGTGCCGGACCGCGCCGACGAAGTCCCCGTCCATCATGCAGGCTCGGCCAAATTCTTGGCTCTGCTCCGAATCCTTGCCTTCGTGGCCGCGATGCTCACTCACCACACCGGCCCGGCTCAGGCCCAGCAGGTGATAGACCTCCTGGGCGCGCTCCAAATGGTTCTTGTTCATTGTCCGTCGTCTTTGATTTCGTCAGAGTCGTCCATGTAGGGCCGCACGATGATCGTGGCCGGATAGCTCGCTCCGGAGAGCGGGATGGTCACGATGCTCAGCGGCCTCTCTTCACCGGGCGCCAGAACGGTGTCCACAAGGGTTCGCTTTTCTTTGGCCAGCACCATGCCCTGCCGGTTAAAGGCGCCATTGATGAGGAAAAGCGCGCCGTTGTATCCCGCGCTGGATTCAAAAATGACCTGGATTCGGGCAGGCTTGTCGGTGGGGTTGGCCAATGTGGCCGCGATCTGATAGACCACGCCAAAATTGCCCGAGAGCTGACCCTCGCCCTCTACGCCCGCAATCGGCCGGGCGCCGATGCGGAGCCAGACGAACCGGCCATTCGACTCAAACCGAAACTCCTCGCGCTTGAGCGCCGGGGCAAACACCTTGGCCGGCGAACCAGTGAGCCGCACGTTGGCCTCGGCCTGCGAAACTGGAGAAAAGCGCATCCAAGGAAGCTTGCCGCCCGCCCGCCAGGGGGCTGGGATCATGGAGGCGTCAAGCGAGCGGCCTTCCAGCACCAGCGGCAGTGGACCTTGGTCCAGCATCATCAGCGTGCCCAGCGCGCTTGCCGTGATCTCGGGCGCCAGGGTCTGCACCTGGATCGGCACGGCGCCATTGGCGGGGATCGTGATGACCTCCGCCGCCCGCCTCTGCCAAAGCTCCAAGTACTCGTCACCCGCTTGATATCCGGCCAAGGTCGGGTTCAGGCTCGGAAGCCCCTCGCCCATCATCAGCGCCATCCGCACCGGAGTCGGGTTGGGGTTGGCCACGGTGTATTGAATGGCCAGCGGGCGGCTCAAAGTGTTTTTGTGGTGGGTGAGCAGGCGCACCGCCTTGCCCGGCGTGAGGGCGCCCCAATAGAGCGGCCCCGAGACTACGAGGTTCTCAGGGTCGTTTGAGTACCAAACTTCGGCATCCTGCGGCACGGCCCCCACGTTGGCGACGCGCACCTCGGCCACGCTCTCGAAGGGGAAGAGCCCTTCCCCGCTAAACTGCCCGCGCACCCGAACCACCGCGCTCGCGCCTTCTGTCAGAGGCGCCGCATCGGTGGACACCACTTCGAACTTGGT
>JBGSIR010000283.1:0-3189 GCA_041742415.1 Fimbriimonadaceae bacterium
GGCGGGAGCTTCTTGATGAGGTCAGGCTGGCTGGCCTGAGGGGTCACTCCTGCGGCGCGCCTCAGCCTTGCTTCCAGCTCTTCGGTCACCAATCCCAGCGCCAGGCTGTGGCGGCTCTGCCGCCGGCTGAGCTCTCCGAAGGCGTCGAAGAGGCTGCGGGTGCTGGCGGCGCGGGTTTTGGCGGGCATCACGGGGCCAAACCGCACGAAGCCCGCAAGGAAGGCCACGACGCCCAGGAGGATGAGCTGCCAGCCGATGGCCCGGCCTGCTCGGCCAAACACTGTCAGCGGCGTCTCGATCTGCCCGCCTCCGCCAAAGGCATCCATAAAGACCACCGTGCCGCCGGGCTTCGAGCCGAGCTCGACCAGCTTCAGCATGAAAGCAGCGTTGTCCAGCTCCCCAATGTTCGAGTTCGCCGCCGCATATCCATCGGCCAAGCGGATGACCGTGGCCTTGCCGTCCCGCAGAGCGGCTGCCTGGCTGGCCTCGTCCACGGTGACCAGCGGATAGCTGGCCTCGAAAACGCTTCGATCGTCCGGTTCGCCTTCCAGGGCCGTGATTTCCATCTTCTCGCCGTCGGCCCATGCCGCCTGCCGGGCGGTCGCGACTTCCGTGAGCTGCGGGAAAATGCTCAGCGCCAGCACCGTGCCTCCCCCTTGGGCGAATGTTGCGACCCGACTTGAGCCCGACAAGACACTGTCGATTTCCGGCCCAAATTCGGTCTCCAAGAAGGGAAGAATGACGAGGCTGCCGGCTGGCGGATCGACGTACATCGATCTCTCCGAAATCACCGTGCGGCCCGACTGCCGAATCAGCTCGGCCAAGACGGACGTGCCCGACCGGCCAAAGCTCCGGCTGTGGGTGGCGTTGTCGCTGTCGGGAGAGCCGAGCAGGAGCCCCACGCCCAAAACCGCCAGCAGCACGGCCAGCCCAATCACCACCCTTCTTGCGGACTTCATGAGGCCTCCTTTTGCGGCCGGCGAAGCGCTTTCACCATCTCGGTGTAGAAGCTCCTCATCTCGGATACGTGCACCTTTTCGGCCTGAACATATCCATACCAAATGACATCAAAGAGCTGGGTGGGCTCTTTCAGGCTCAGGCCGGCCGGCCGCTGCGGGCTTCGACGGAACCGCGCTTCATGCTCCCAATTCGTCTCGCCGCGCAGAAAGCGGATGACCCTGGCGTCGTCCAGGCGCATCAGGCTGGCCAAGTAGAGACAGCGCACAGCCTCCCGGTGGCTGCCCTCACGCTCCAGCTTGTCGGCCATGGTCAGCCAGTTGTCGGCGGTAAGCTCCTCTTCATCCGCCGAGAGCAGCCCGCCCACGCGTGAGCTGCGCCGCTTCTGAAGCTGAAAGCGCCGGACGGCGAAGACAAGGAAGCCGATGAGCACGATGCCCAGCACCACCATGATGATGATCACCACGGCGCGGTCGAGCCCCGCGGGCAGGCTCAAGCCCGCGGCGGGATTTCGCCCGCCCTGGTCCTCAAGGCTGCGCAGGAAGTCGCCGATGGCGTCAAAAACCCGCTGGAAAGCCTGACCCAGCCAGCCCTGCTCCCGCCCTTCTTGGAACCTGTAGCCCGGGCTTTCCAGCACCTTTTGGGCGGCCTCGCGGGCTGTCTCCGCCTCCACGGGAGCCTCAGGCGGGCTGATGAGGCGGTCGCGCTGGTCCAGACGAAAGAGGATCGCCTCTTTGGCCGCCGCCGGCCCGGCCTGGCCCAGCTCTTGGATCTCTTCGAGGCCCAGTCCGGCGTCCTTCCTCAGCTCGGGAGGGGCCTCACGGATGGCGTCTTGAATCTGCGGCAGCGTCTCCGCGCGCTCCACCCGCTGGCGAAACTCCTCGGCCCCCTGCGCCCAGCCGAAGGCCGAAGCCGCCAAAGCCAGGCTAAGCCACAATGTTCGGGCGGCTGCTGCCACGCAGAATGTCCTCCTGAAGCGTCGTGACGTCGAACCCTTCCAGGCGCACCCGGCGGTCGAAGTAGATGACGGTGAGCCCAAAGCTCCAGTAGGGCAGCACAAAGATGAGCGCCAAAGTCGGCGCGAGCAGCGAAAGGCACCCCTCCACCGCCCGCCGGGCCAGGTTGGGAAGCTGCTGAATGAGCGGGTCGGCCAGCAGCTGGACAATGGAAACCCCCAGCGCAAACCCGCCCCAAGCCAGCAGGCCCAGCACCAGGCACACGCCCGCCAACGCAAACACCGAACCCAGCCCCGAAGAGTGCCCCCATTGGCCGCGCATCAGGGCTCGGTTCCGGAGCCTCACTTCCTTGGCCGGAACATCTTCGAGCGCGGAAATGAGCGGCGACAGCGAGAGGCGCACCAGCAGCAGCGGAACCATGAGCGCCGAGATAAAGAAGAGCCCAATGGAGATCACCGAAAAGGTGAGCGCGAACGGGCCGCCCTGCGAGCTGGCAAAAGCCGAAGCCGCCAAAAATGAGCCTGTGATGGCCGGCAGCAGGGCCAGCCGCAGCAGGGAAGCGCCGATGACCCGCGCGATGACCCAAAGCCGGCTGGATGCCCTCTGGCGGGCGGCCGAGATATCGGTCTCATCACCCAAAATGAGCTGGCTGGCCAAGGTGGCGCTGATCCCGGTGAGATAGGCCGCGGCAATGGCCAGCATCGGCGCCGCGATGAGCACCGAACCCAAAATTGCGACGGTCAGTTCGCCAGCCTGAGCCATGTTGTTATCGGGCGACCGCGTTGTGAAGACGTTGGGCAGCACCACCGCGCCAAAAAACGCTGTGGCAACGAAGAGCAACGCAAAGGTCCAGCCCGCCTCCTTGGCGGTGCGGCGAAAAAGCGCACGGTAGAGCCTTTCGGTCAGCTCAATGATCTCGCCCGCGCTGCGCGCCTGGAGCAGCGGCCGGCGGATCAGGAACCGGCCGCTGAAGATGTCCTGCGCCAGGCCCTCGCGATCGGTCGCGCGGCCGGCATCGGAGAGACGGCCGGCGAGCAGCCCGATGACGGACTCCTTGTCGCTGCCGGCGTCGACGTCGATGGCGACCAGGTCGGTGGTGATGATGGACATCTCGCTACTTTCTTCGGTGTTATTGATGGGTGGACGTGGGCGTAATCGCGTACACCCGAACAGCGTTGAGGTCGACCTGCTTCGGCGACGGCAGTGCAGAGCCGGGAAGCGCGGCGGCCGCGCTGCCGTAGGCCACCGCCATCTGGAGGCGCTGCGGCGGTTGTGC
>JBGSIR010000284.1:0-2724 GCA_041742415.1 Fimbriimonadaceae bacterium
CCGGGGATGCGGCCATAAACCTCCTCGGCGGTGTGCACGAGGATGGGGGCGCAGAGCCGAGTGAGCGTGAGCAGAGCGTGGCGGCAGGCGCGCTGGGCCGAGCGTCGGCTCTCCCAATCGGCGCCGTCGCAGTACATGCGGTCCTTGATGGCGTCCAGATAGACCGCCGAAACCTCGTTGGCGCAGAAGTCGTGGATTCGCCTCATGCCCAGGTGGAATTTGAACGTGCGGTAGCTCTCCAAAACCTCAGCGGTCATCAGGTCCACTTGGTCCATCATCCACGAGTCCAGCGGGTGAAGACTAGGGGCGGATTCGGGGTCGTAGTCGGCCACGTTGGCCAGAAGGAACCGCAGGGTGTTGCGGATGCGGCGGTAGCCGTCGCCCGCTTCGGCCAGAAGCTCGTCGGTGCAGGGCACGTCGTCCTCATAGTTCACGCTCGCCACCCAGTAGCGCAGGATGTCGGCGCCGAACTTTTCGCAGACATTGAGCGGATCGATGACGTTGCCGAGCCGCTTCGACTGCTTTTGCCCTTCGCCGTCGGTGACAAAGCCATGCGTCAGCACCTGGCGATAAGGCGCGGCGCCCTTGGCTCCAAACGCAGTGATGAGTGAGACGTTGAACCAGCCGCGATGCTGATCGCTGCCCTCCAAAAAGAGGTCGGCGGGCCAGTGCTGGCCCCATTCAGGCTCGACGCGGCCTTCCAGCACGCAGAGGTTGGTGCAGGAGCTGTCGAACCAAACGTCAAAGACGTCGGTCTCCTTGCGAAACTCGGTCTCGCCGGTCTGGGGGTGAGCGTAGCCCGCGGGCAGGATCTCCCCGGGCTCCAGAGTGAACCAGGCGTCGGGACCGTGCTGTTCGATGGCCTGGGCGGCGAGCTCGATCGCTTCGGGGTCCAGGCAGGGCTCGCCGCTTTGGGCGCCATAGAAGATCGGGATGCCGATGCCCCAGGGCCGCTGGCGGCTGATGCACCAATCCGGGCGTCCGCCGATCATCGACTTGATGCGCTTGCCGCCCGATTCGGGGTGGAACTTCACGCCCTCCAGCGCCTCCAGCATCCGGCCTCTCATGCCGTCATGGTCGATGCTGATGAACCACTGCTCGGTGGCGCGGAAGATGACGGGCATGCCGTCGCGCTCGGCGTGGGGGTAGGTGTGGTGATAGGGCTCGGCCTTGAGCAGCCGCCCCAGCTCGCGCAGCCGGTCGACCACCACGGTGTCGCACTTTTGGTAGTAGACGCCCTCAAACTCGCCCGCTTCGGCGGTGAGCACGCCACGGTCGTCCACCGGGCAGAGCTCGGCGGCGCGCTCGGCGCTCACCATGCCGTACTTCAGCCCGGTCTGGAAGTCCTCGCGGCCATGGCCGGGGGCGGTGTGGACCACGCCGGTGCCGTCTTCGGTGGTCACATAGTCGGCCAGCACGGCCCGCGAGTCGCGGCCAAAGACCGGGTGGGCAAAGATGACGTTCTCCAGCTCGGCGCCGGTGAAGCTGCGCACCACCGTGTGCTCGGCCATGTCCAGGGCAGTCATCACCTTCTCGCGCAGCTCACGCACCAGCAGGTAGTGCGACCCGCCATGCTCGGCCAGCTCATAGGTGAACTCGGGGTGGAAGGCGCAAGCCTGGTTGGCGGGGATGGTCCAGGGGGTGGTGGTCCAGATGACCGTGAAGACATTCTCCAGGCCGCTGAAGAGGCCGTCGGGATCGCTCTTGACGGGGAAGGCCACGTGAATGGCCGTGCTCACATGGTCTTTGTAGACGATCTCGGTGTCGGCCAGGGCAGTGCGGCTGGTGGGGCTCCACATCACCGGGCGCAGGCCGCGATAGACCGTTCCGGCCTCAACCAGACGGCGGAAGATGCGGATGACCTCGGCCTGGTAGTTGGCGTTCATCGGGCTGTAGGGCTTCTCCCATTCGCCAAAAACGCCGAGGCGGCGGAACTGGGTGGTCTGCACGCCGATGAAGTGCCGGGCATGCTCTCGGCAGGCCTCACGCAGCTCGGGAACGGTGGGGGTGATCTTCTTGTCGCTGAGCTTTTTCTGCACAGCGAGCTCGATGGGCAGGCCGTGGCTGTCGTAGCCGGGCACATAGGGCGCCTGCTTGCCCATCAGGGTCTGCGACTTGACGACGAAGTCCTTCAGCGTCTTGTTGAGCGCGGTGCCCAGGTGGATGGGGCCGTTGGTGTAGGGCGGGCCGTCGTGCAGGACAAAAGTGGGGGCGCCTTGGCGGGCCCGCTGAATCTCGTGATAGATGCCCTGCTCCTCCCATCGCGCTTGAATCTGGGGCTCCAGTTGGGGCAGCCCGGCCTTCATGGGGATCGTGAAGTCGGCCTGGGGGAGGTTCAGGGTCTCCTTGAGGTTCATCCGAATGGGCGAGTCTACCGCTCGGGCCCGGTACACTCCGGCCAGTTCTCATGAGCGTGCTTCGCGTCATCCTGGCCATCCTCTGCCCGCCTCTTGCCGTTTTGGACAAGGGCTTCAACGCGATCCTCTACACGACGCTCGGCACAATCTTCGGCTACGTCCCGGGAGTCCTGATCGCCTTGCTGTCGATGGGCCTGAAGACGCCGCACTCGGCCAAGGCCTAATCATTCTTTGGCCAGGGGTCGGAGCTTTTCCGACCCCTTCAACGGGCGCCCAGGCCTAGAGGCCGATGGCGCCGGCGGTGGCGAAGTCGGGTTTGCGGGCGCCGGGGCTGCCTTCGACGATGCCGAAGCCGCCGGCGTAGTCC
>JBGSIR010000285.1:0-3473 GCA_041742415.1 Fimbriimonadaceae bacterium
CCGGCGGCTGGCGCTTTGGCTTCTGGGCGGGCTGGGGCTGTTCTGCGCGGCGCTCCTGGCGTGGGCCCTCCTGTTCCCGCCGCCGCAATGATTGGGCCGCTCGTCGGGTAGAGAGCATTGAGCATGAGCAGGCGAATCGGCATTGTGGGAGCGGGCCTCGGAGGCGTGGCGGCGGCTTTGCGCTTGGCGCACGAGGGCTGCGAGGTCACGGTCTTTGAAAAGACCGCCGAAGTGGGCGGCCGAGCCAAGACCGTGCGCGTGGGCGACGTAACCATGGACGCCGGCCCCACCCTGCTGATGATGCGCGAGCCCTTTCATCGGCTCTTCGAGGAAGTCGGCGAACGGCTGGAGGACCACCTCGACATTACGCTCTGCGACCCCAGCTACCGCGTGTTTTGGGCCGACGGCTCTCAGATCGACGGCACCCCCAACGTCGCCCGCATGGTGCGCCAGATCGAGCATTTGGTGGGCCGCGAGGAGGCGGAGCGGTACGGCAAGCTGATCGGCGACCTGGCCGAGCTCTACCGCGAGTCGGTGCCCAACTTTGTGCGGCGCAACTACAATTCGCCGCTCGACCTGGCCAGCCCCAAGGCCATTCAGCTTGTTCTAAAGCATCATATGCTGGACAACCTGGCCGCCCGCGTGGCGCGATATGTAGAAGATCCGCGCCTAAGGATGCTCTTTTCCTTCCAAACGATGTACCTCGGGCTCTCGCCCTACGACGCGCCTTGGGTCTATGGCGTGCTCACCTATATGGAGTACGGCGAGGGCATCTGGCATCCGCGCGGCGGTCTCGGCGAGATCCCCCGCGCCGTGGCTCGGCTGGCCGAAAAGAAGGGCGCCCACATTCGGCTGGAGACGCCGGTCGCAAGCATCGACGGCAACCGCATCACCCTGGAAAACGGGGAGGAGCACGTCTTCGACGCCATCATCGCGAACGCCGACCTGCCCTACACCGAGCAGAAGCTGGCCGGGCGGCGAGAGAAGCGGCGGCGGCACTCCTGCTCGGCGCTGATGTTCTACATGGACTACGACGGCGAACTGCCGGAGCTGCTCCACCACAACGTCTTCTTCGGCGCCGATTTCAAGGAGAACCTTGACCGCCTCTTCCATGAGCCCCTCGCGCTTCACCCCGACCCAGCGTTCTATGCCGCCATCAGCGCCAAGACCGAGCCGGAGAACGCGCCTGCTGGCAGGAGCAACCTTTATATCCTGGTTCCGGCTCCAAACTTGGACTATGCATGGACTCCCGAGGACGTTGAGCGCACGCGCCAGCACGTCTTCGGCCGGCTCTGCGGCGCCTCCTCCTTCGACCCCGCCCGGGTGCTGGCATCAAAAACCTATGGCCCGCAGGATTGGAAGGACGACTTGAACCTGGACAAAGGCGCCGCTTTTGGGCTCTCCCACGACTTCTGGCAGAGCGTCTGCTTCCGCCCCTCGAACCGCGACCGCTTCAACCCGCACCTCTTCTATGCCGGCGCCTCCACGACGCCGGGGAACGGGCTTCCGATGGTGCTGATCTCGGCCGAGCTGGCCGTCCAGCGCATCTTGGGCAAGTGAACGCGTCTTGTCGCTCTGACTCAGGTTGCTACAATTTTCCTGCTTAGGCGAGGAGGCAGAGCCAACCCTCCCACCGCTTCGCGGAGCCCTCGAATGCAGAGGCTCAGCGCGTGAGGACGGTGTAGGTTTTGAAGTCGCTCTTCATGGGCGGCTCTTCGCCGCGGGCTTTGGCCTCGGCCATGTCGGCGAAGGCGCGCTTGTGGCCGTCGAGGAAGGCGGGCGACTTGGTCCAGCCGACGAAGGCGTCCTCGCTCTCCCAATAGCTCAAGACCAGGTAGGGCGCGCCCTCATCGGTGCACTTCAGCACCTTCATGCCCAGGAATCCGGGTTCATTGTCGATCATACGAGCGCGGCTGCAGAAGAGGCATTCAAAGCGCTCCACATAGTGTGGCTGGCAGTGGATGGTGTTGATGGCGATGTATCCGGCCTGGGCGATGGCCTCCGGGCTCGGCTCGCGGCCTGACAGGGCTTGGGAGGCAGTGCAGTTCTCCATCAGAAACGATACTGTACCAAAAAAGTGCTTTTTGGCTGGGCAAAAATCCCTTTGCCTGCGGGCAAACCCTGCCCGCGCCCAGGGCTGACACCGCTTGGCAGGATAAACTACGCGGCAATATGGCTCAGCGCCTGCCCGAGTGGCTGACCATCCGCATTCCGCGTCCCGACACGATTGAGGAGGTCAAGGAGATGATGAGGTCGAAGAACCTCAACACCGTGTGCGAATCGGCCCGGTGTCCGAACCTGGCGGAGTGCTGGAGCAAGAAGACCGCCACCTTCATGATCCTAGGTGAGACCTGCACCCGGAGCTGTGGGTTCTGCGCCATCAAGGTGGGGCACGGCGAAGAGCTGGATGCCTTTGAGCCCCTGAACGTGGCGATGACCGCCAAGAAGATGGGCATGAACCACGTGGTGGTGACCAGCGTGGCCCGCGACGACCTGCCCGACCAGGGCGCCGGCCAATTCGCCAAGACCATCGAGCAGCTCCACCGGCACAACCCCGAGATCATCGTGGAGATCCTCACGCCCGACTTCAAGGGCAGCGAGGAATGCCTCCAGACGGTCTGCGCGGCTCACCCCGAGATTTACAACCACAACATCGAGACCATCGAGCGCCTGCACACCCTGGTGCGCCCTCAGGCGAAATATGACCGCACAATGCGGCTGCTTGAGCGCGTCAAGGAGATAGACCCCAGCATTTACACCAAGAGCGGCCTGATGCTGGGCCTGGGCGAAACGATGGACGAGGTGATTGACACCCTGAAGGACCTCCGCGCGATCGGCGTGGACGCGGTCACCATCGGCCAGTATCTGCGCCCGACCATGAAGCACCTGCCCGTGGTCGAATACGTTCACCCCACGGTCTTCAAAGAATACGAGAAGATCGGCGAGGATCTGGGATTTGCCTTTGTCGCCAGCGGCCCCTTCATCCGCAGCAGCTACAACGCGGTGGCCTTCAGCGAAAAGGTCATGAGCGAGCGCCTGGCCCGGGCCAAGGCCGCCGCCCAAGCATGAGGCCATGAGAGCCCACGGCCCGGCGCACCTGCGGAGCATCTCCGCCGTGCTGCGCCTGGCCGTGCTGGTGCTCCCTGCCGGCATCATGGCCGTGCTGGGCTATGACTTTATGGCGCGGCTGGTCGGCTTCCTTCTGGCCGCCGAGCAGCCCGTGCAGTACGTCTATGAAGGCGCCGACGGCCTGGTGACGGTGAAGGCCGACCGCTATTACATCGATTTTGAGCGGGGCGAGGTCAGCTTCACCCGGCCCACCCGCTCCATGAGCCAGATCGGTGGCTGACGCGAGCATGACGCCCTCGCCGACCGGGTCGCCCGCCGTGGTGGGGGCAGAAGTACGCTGCGCCCATGCCTGAGCGCCTCACCCACCTCGACCCGTTGGGTCGGGCCCGCATGGTCGACGTCAC
>JBGSIR010000286.1:0-3043 GCA_041742415.1 Fimbriimonadaceae bacterium
CGCCACCGCCGCCCCTGCCCCCCGACGCCGATCGTCTTTGGCTCCGGATGAGCTGGACATCCCCAGCTACCTGCGCAGCCGCCGGCGAAGCGAAGACTAGCGCCGACCCAGCCCCTGCCGATCCAAGAAACCGCGCAGGGCGATGCGCCCGCCGATGCTGGCCTCCTGGCAGCGGCGGGCGGTTCTTTGCATCCAGGTGACGCCCGGGTTCATGCCCTCCTGCTCATAGAAGCCCTGCATCCGGGCAGCGTATTCCGCGAAGTCCGGCTCCTGATACTGCTCACGGCTCCAAACTTCGCTGGCGCGCAGGCGGGGCTTGATCTTGGCTCCCTCTTCGGGCCAGCCCACGCAGAGCCCAAACACCCCCACCGTCTCGGATGGCAGGCCGAGAAGCTCATTCACCTTGTCGGCATGGTTGCGCAGGGCGCCGATGTAGCAGGAGCCCAGCCCGACGAGGTCGGCGGCGCAGGACATGCGCTCGGCGGCGAGGGCGGCGTCAATCATGGCCACCATCATCATCTCGGTGGTGTCCAGCGCGTCGGGGTCGTCTCCCGCAAGTTCAGAGGCGCGGCGGATGCGATGGGCGTCGGCAAAAAAGGCGAAGAACCAGGGCGCGGTGGCCACCTGGCTCTGGCTGGAGCAGAGCTCCGTGATGGCTTGGCGCCGCTCGGTGTCCTGCACGCTCACCACGCTCCACATCTGCAGGTTGCTGCTGGTGGCGGCGCTCTGAGCGCAGCCGATGAGGCCGCGAATCAGGTCTTCAGAAACCGGCTGCTCGGCGAAGGCCCGCACAGAGCGGCGGCGAAGCAATGGCGCGAGCGGCCAGGCTCCTTCGGGAGCGTCCTCGGCGAACCGCTCGCGCCAAGCCTGGCCGGCATTTTCGGTGAACATAGGCTCATTATGAGCCCCGCTCAGTCCGGCTTAGGCCGGGGTGTTCTTGTCGAGCCAGTCAGAGAAGTCCTTGACTCCGTTCTCGGCCGGGTAGCCCAGGTAGCGGTCCACGGCTTGGCCGCTGGCGGGGTCCACAAGGATTCCGGCGGGAACGCCCTTCTTGGGATAGTAGTCATCCATCACTTCGCCGGTGGCGGTGTCGATGTCAACGTGAACGGCGACAGCCAGCTCATCGAGCTTGGACACCACGGCGTCATCGCTCAGGGCCTCCTTCTCCATGGTCTTGCAGGGGGCGCAGTAGCTGGCGGTGTACTTGACGAAGACCATCTTGCCTTCGGCCTTGGCCTTCTCCATCGCGGCGGAGAAGTCGCTGGTCCAGTTGACCTTGCCGGCGGTGAGGATCTCCTTGGCGAAGCCCTCCAGCTTCTCATCAGCCGGCGAAAGCGCCACGGCTTCAGCGGGCTTGGCCGAGGTCTCCGGGGTCTCTTCGGTCGAATCGGCCGCCGGCGGGGTGCATCCCACGCAGACAAAAGCGGCCATCGCCGAAACCAATACCAACAAACTCCAAATGTTCTTCATCGTGGTTGCCTTAGGGCCTCTAATGGTTTGAGGGGGCGAGGCGTTCCCCCCAAGGGTCTTGCGGCCCAGCTTAGATGCTGAGCTTAACGAGCATATCGTAGCTGTCCGGGTCCAGCAAAACGCCGGTGGCCCAGTAGCCCAGCTTGTCGGCCTGAGACATCGTGGCCGGGTCAAGTGAGGCGTCGAAAATGCGGGGGTCGAGAGCGTTGGCGGCGGCGGCGCGCTGTCCTTCGTCCAGAACCTCCACCACCTTCAGGCCGATGGCCTTGGAGTGCTTGGAGACCAGGGCGCTGCGCTTGACCAGAGCCTGAGCGTAGAGCGCGCGGATCTCGCGGGCCAGCTCCACCGGCACAACCTGCTTCTTGTTGACGGCGTTGTCCAGCGCCGTATCCACCTTGGCCTCCAGCCCGGCCAGCGCCTGCGCCTCTTCATATTGAAGATTGCGCTCTTCCTGGCGGGCGGTCTGAATCGTGGGAAGCAGCTTGTTGATCTGCTCCTTGGTGAGCAGCACGGGCAGAATCTGGTCAATCAGCTCAAGCTGGCGCATCTTGCGCTGGATGGCCGTCGCCTGGGCGTTCGACTGCCCCGTGCCAGCGGTGGCGGGCGCAAAGGCCAGGAGGCACGCGGCCGCAATGAGAAGGAAACGGTTCATTTCTGAGGACCTGCTGGAGGATTGGACGGGGGGAGGCGCCGGGCCGTTTCCTTTGCGGCCAGCAGGCTGAGCATTGCGCCCGCTCCCAAAGACTGCAGCGAAACGAAAACCAGGCCCAGCACCGTGGAGGCCGCCCACGCCCACGGCAGCAGCGCCCCATCCTTCACCCCGCCATTCACGGCAATCAGCCAGCCGCCCACCATCAGAATGAGCCCCGCAAAGATGAACCCAAAGGAGCCCAGCAGCACCCGGCTCTGGCGGCCCAGCCGCGAGAGGGCGCCGCGCTCCCACAGCGAACGCCGGCTGAGCCAGGCACCCGCCGCAAGCCAAAGCACCAGGCTCACCCCTCCCTGAAGCCAAATCACCGCCAAAAGCTACCCGGCTGGTAATCTTTGAGTGTGAATCGGTTCGAACGGACCCGGGCCGATCATCGGCTGGAAACCGCCGAGGACTACTGCGAGCTGATCCAGGACCTCATCCATGAGCGCGGCGAAGCGCGGTCCGTGGACATGGCCGAGCGCCTCGGCGTCTCGCCCGTGGCCGTGGCCAAAAACATCAAGCGGCTCGCCCGCGACGGCTATCTCATCGCCGAGCCCTACCGCAGTGTGGAGCTGACCGAGGAGGGCCGCCAAACCGCCGACAAAGTGCGCCGCCGCCATGCCGTGGTGAAAGATTTCCTTCTCTGGCTGGGCGTGAGCGAGATGACCGCCGCCCACGACGCCGAGGGCATCGAGCACCACATCAGCGACGAAACTCTGGCCGCGCTGGAGGCAAAAATCTATTCGCCCAGCGGCCAGAAGCCGGAATAGGGCGTGCGCGGCGTGGAGGTGGACCAGACCGGCCCGGCCAGCGAATCGAACTCCACTCGCTGCACTCCGCCCCGGCTTTCCACTTCAAAGGCGCCCGTGAGCCCACGCGCCC